>JACRIP010000011.1 GCA_016220045.1 Planctomycetota bacterium | reverse complement strand
CAATTCGTGACCGTGCGCGACGGCCCGCCGAACGGCCACAGCGCGCCCGGCCTCACGCTCGACTACCTCGGCCGCGTCAAGATCGCCGCCGGACCCGCCGTCCTCGGCGGCAACCGTTTCCACATCACCGTGCGCGACCTCGCCCGCGCCGATACCGACGACCTGCGCCGCGGCCTCGACGAGATCGCCGCCGCCGGCCTGCCGAACTACTTCGACGAACAGCGCTTCGGCTCGGCGATCGGCGGGCAGTTCATCGCCCGCCGCCTGCTCGACGAGGACTTCGAGGGCGCGCTCAAGCTGGCGTTGGCCACGGTCGGCCCGGACGACTCGGGCCGCCGCAAGCGCATCAAGCAGACCCTGGAGCGGGCGTGGGGGAACTGGGCGGATTGCCTCGCGGAGTTGCCCCCCTGTCCCGAGCGCGGAGCGATCGCGCGCCTGGCGGAGCGCCCGACGGACTTCGCGGGCGCCTTCGAGCGGCTGGACCGGCACCTGCGCTTCCTCTACGTGTCGGCCTACCAGAGCTGGCTGTGGAACGAGATCCTGGCGCGGATGATCCGGGCGGCGGTGGCGCCGGAGCGGCGGCTCGAGCGGCGCATCGAGCACTGGCTCTGGCCCTTCCCGACGCGCCTGGAGGAAGCGGAACGGAGCGGGTGGGCGGCTCGGGTGATTCCCTTGCCGGCGAACAAGATGTCGGATTGCGCACCGGAGGTGCGCGCCGTGCTCGACGGCGTGCTGGCGGAGGCGGGACTGGAAGCGGGGCGGTTGCGGTTGCGCGGGCTGAAGGAGACCTACTTCGGGCGCGGCAATCGGCCGGCGTGGCTCTTCCCGCGCGAGACCGCGGCGACGGCGTGCGTCGCGGACGAGCTGAATCGGGGGCGGCTGGCGCTCACCTTCCAGTGCACGCTTCCGAAGGGCTCGTACGCCACGCTGATCACGCGCCGGCTGTTCGGGACCTGGAAGCGCGGGAAGCGGCTGGACTGAGCGGACGCAGCGAACGGGGCGGGCGGGGGGAAGCGAGGGGACCGCGTGGGCGGGGGGAGGCGGGGCGGGGCGGGGGGAGGTGAGCCCCCGGGGCGTGCGGCAGCGCCAGGTGGGGAAAGCCAACGTCGGTAGGGCAAGCGGCGCTGCCGCGGCGCCCAAGGGGCGGACACGCGGCGGGAGCATCCTCGGGGCTGGGGAACGTCGGCCCCTACGTTACTTGACCGTTGCGGCGGTCGGGGCGCGGTCCGCGCGCCCCGGACGCCACCCGGCGATCGACATCGAGATTCGAGGTTGAAACTCCACGAGTGTCCCGTCTACGTTAATCTCCCGGGTTGGCGTAGGGGCGGACCCCTGTGTCCGCCCCGCCTGCCAAGGGCTACCGCGGCGCCAGGGCGGACACGGGGGTCCGCCCCTACCTCCGCGTGGAACGGCTCCGATACCCGCAGACAGGACCCTAGTATTTCAAGGCCTTGCTGGTGACCGGACGGGCGGGCAGGAGCACCTGGTCCAGGGTCGGGGAGAAATCGAGCGGGGCGGCCGGCGTGGTGACTTCGAGACGGATGCCGGTGGCGCCCAGGTCCGGCCGCAGGGATTCCAGGGTCTCGTGGAAGGCGGCGCGCTGCGCCACCGCCACCAGGTAGGTACCCTCCAGCACCAGGATCTCGGCGTCGGAAATCGTCGCGCCGCGCCGGGTGATTCCCGGATAGGTCTTCAAGGTCACTTCGCTGAGGAACTGCGCGACGCTGCGGCTCCACACGTCGGCCAGCCGCGCGAGCTCGGCGCCGCGATCGGCGCTCTTCGGGTCCTGCCCGGCAAATTCCAGCGGAACCTGACGCGGGTCGAGCACGAGCGCGAGCCGGTACTGCTCCACGCCGAGGGACCAGGTCACGAACTTGCGCAGCCCGGAATCGTTCGCCGCCAGCAGCTCCTGCAGCGCCGGGGTCGGCAGGCAGGGCCCCGCCATGCGCAGAGGAGCAAACCCGCCGAGCTTGCGCAGGTGCGTCACCAGCTCCTGCCAGCGGGTGCGCGGGCTCGCCGCGCCGCCGGACCCGTCATTCGACCCGGCGCCGCCGCCGCTGCCGCCGCCGCGCTCGTTGTGCGCCGGTTGGTCCAGGAGCGTTCCGTCTTCCACGATTACGATCCCCAGGTCACGGTAGCGAACTTCCGTCACCGCGCCGCAGATGCCATACGGAATGTCGCCGGTCCGCCCCGGGGGATACATCACTCCAACAATCCTGCGGTCGGCATTCAGGCGATGCGTATCGAGCATCATGATCATTCCTCCTCAGCCCAGATCAATCTCAGCAGGGTTCATCGCTCACACGGATCCATCATGTTTCCGACCGGCGTTTCGCAATTCCGTGGCCACGCCGCCGCCCTGTCCAAAAAACACCCGAACTCGTGTGATTTGTTAGATTTAGGAGGAAAGTTGGAAGGTCGGAAGGGGGGGAGGCGGGGCGAACGGGCCACGTTCCATTACCGCGGGGCGCGGCGCAGGGGCATGATTCCGTTACTCGGCGGGGGCGAGAGGTGGGCGTGGGGGGCGGGGGCGGGGGCGGGGGGGCGGTCGGGAAATGATCGGGGCGGCCGATCCCGGGTGGGAAGGGCCGCCCCGAGGGCGAAGGGCCACGAAGGAGAAGGGCCACGAAGCGGGAGGAAGGGCCACGAAGACGACGGGAACACGAAGGGCCACGAAGAACCACGAAGGGGTGGGCTACTTGCGGCCGGTCGGCTCCATGCCGTTGGGGGACTTCTCCTCCTCCTCGAACTTCTTGTTGGCGAAGGCCTGGTACTCGGGAATCGCCGCCGGGTCGGCGGCCAGCTTGCGCTCCATTTCGATGATCGCGCGCTGGAGCTGGACATCGACCTGCCAGTTGGCGAGGTACTCCTTCTTGAGCTCGTGGGCCACGCTGCGCCGCAGATGGTCCTGCACAAACTCGCGGAAGTCCTCCTTCGGCACCTTGGTCTTGCTGACCGCGTAGAGCTCGTCGAAGCCGGGGTACTTGCTGCTGTCGTACGCATCGAAGCGGCACAGCGACTGGAAGAGATCCTTGTTGGTCGGCCAGTACTTCTCGAAGTAGCGCTCGAGCTCGCCGCCGTCGATGACCGTCGTCAGCTCGGCATCCTTCCAGAGATCGCGCTTGGGGACCTCGATCAGGATGTCGGGCTTGATGCCGCCGGACTCCTTCCCCTCCTTGTCGCGGTGTGGGGTGCGCCCGCCCGGCAGGTAGTACTTGGCGACCGTGAGGCGCAGCGCCGTGGTCTCCCCGGTGGACTTGAGCGGGATGATGTGCTGGACCGAGCCCTTGCCGTAGGTAGTTTCCCCGATCAGGACGGCCTTCTTGTAGTCCTGCATGACGCCGGAAAAGATCTCCGAGGCCGACGCGCTGCCGTTGTTGATCAGGACCGCCATGGGCAGGTCCAGGTGATCGTCGTCTTGGGTCTCGATCTGCTCGAGCACCTGGCCCTTGCGGCCCTTGGTGGTGACGACGACCTTGCCCGACTCCAGGAAGATGTCCAGGATGTCGCGCGCCGCCTGGAGATAGCCGCCCGGGTCGCCGCGCACGTCGAGGATGAGCGCCTTCATTCCGTCCGCCTGCAGGTGGTCGAGGTAGGAGCGGACCTGATCCACCGTGTCGTCGCCGAAGGAGGTGATCTGCACGTAGCCGATCTTGCCGGGGAGCATCTCGCCCTTCGCCGTCTCGATCTTGAGCGCCTCGCGCGTGAGCGTGAAGTCGCGGACTTCCATCCAGCCGCGGCGGTAGACGCGGATCTTGACCGAAGTGCCGGGCTTGCCCTTGAGGCGGCCGACGATGTCGTGCAGTTCGCGCCGGTGCGTGGCCTCGCCCTCGACCTCGACGATGCGGTCGAGCGGGCGCAGGCCGGCCTTGTCGACCGGGCCGCCGAAGACCGGCTTCTCGATGGTCAGCCAGTCCTCGCGCATCGAGACGTGGGCGCCGATGCCGCCGTACTTGCCCTCGATCCCCTCCTTGAGCGCGAGCTTCTCCTTCTCGTCCAGGTAGGCGGAGAAGGGGTCGAGCGCCGCCGCGACGCCGCGCGCCGCCGCCGTCACCAGCTCCTTCTGCTTCACCTTGTCGGAATCGACGTACTGGCGGAGGACGAGCTTGAGGACCTCGTCCACCAGCTCGTAGCTGGTGTCCACCGAGGGGAAGCGCGAGAGCTCGATCTCCTCCTGAAGCTGCTTCTGGCGCAGGTAGGAGCGCGCCATGCGGCCGCGTTCGGTGGCTTCCTTGGCCATGCGCTTGAGCTGATCGAGCGCGGCGTCGTAGTTCTCCATTTCGCCGAGCGCGAGGGCGGCCTCGTCGCGGATCGCGGGGTCGCGCGATTCGAGCAGCTCCTTGAGCTCGCGCGTGGCGGCCGGGGAGGCGCTGGCGAACCACAGGGCCTTGCAGATCGCGATCTTGACGCGCAGGTCGGAGGTGCCATCCAGGAGATCCCGTAGGGTCTCGCCGATCTCGTCCGGATCGCCGTAGCCGCCCGCGGGGTCGTCCTTCACGAGCGCAGCCATCAGCTCGGCGGCGAGAATCTGGCCCGCCTTGTCCTTCTCCTTGAGGATGGTCATGAGCGTGAGGACCGCGTCCTTCTTGCGCTCGAAGCTCGTGTACAGGACCTTGGCGCAGCCCACGCGCACGCTCGACTCGGGCCGCTTCATGCCCTCCTCGATGACGTCGAGCGAATCCTTGCCGAGGGCTTCGAGGGCATCGACGGCGCGCCAGTACTCTTCGCCGGAGGCGGAGGCGAGCTTGTCGAGGAGGCGGCGGCCGTCGGGGGAGACGTCGGCGCCGGCGCGAGGCAGGGCGAGGGGAAGGAGCAGGAAGAGGGCGACCAGCCCGGCGAGGGCGGTGCGGAGCGGGCGGCGGCACGAGGCCATGAGAGACTCCTGCGGTAAAACGCGCCGATGCACGACGCCGGCGGGACGCGTGCGGGTGGCGGGCGCGGACGGAAGCGCCGGAAAAAGGCGATTTTATCGGTGGGGCGGCGCGGAGAGCAAGGGATTTCGCGGCGCGGCGGGGATCGGGTAGAATAGGCGCGCGTCTGAGTTGGAGGGCAGGCCATCGGCATCGAGGGAATCCTGATCGTGGCGGCCGAAGCCGCGGTGGTCGCGTTGCTCATCATGGCGGGCATCAAGTCGCAGCGCGCCCGCTCGCCGCTCGGCCTGTGGAAGGCGGCGGCGGCGGAGCTGGGGCTGACGTTCGAGATGCGCAAGGCCTTTCTCGGGAAGTACTGCGTACTGGTCGGCACGATCGAGGGCTGCGACGTCGAGGTGCGGATGGGGGACATGTCCACGAAAGCGCCGCAGCCCGCGGTCGTGGTCACGGTCGGCCGGAAGGACCTGCCGGGCGGGTTGCGGCTCTCGAAGGAGAACCTGGCGACGGGCCTGGGGAAGGTCGTGCAGGGTGCGGACGTGGAGGTGGGCAGCGCGTGGTTCGACAAGGAGGTCCTGGTATGGGGGGACGAGGCGGAGACGGTGGCGGTGCTGGACGAGGCGACGCGCAAGCAGGTGCTGCGCTTCGTGGCGGCGCGCGGCGGGGAGGTGCGGGACCGGCGGCTGACGCTGATGCTGACCGTGGCGGAAGGCTCGCTGCGCCCGGCGATCGGCGCGGTGCGGGAGCTGGTGGAGCTGGCCGGGCGGCTGGCGGTGGGCGCGCGTCCGGTGCCGACCCGCCTGCGGGAGAACGCGACCGGGGATTCGGCGGCGGCGGTACGACGGCGGAACTTCGAGACGCTGCTCAAGTATTTCCCTGAGCATGCGGAAACGCGGGCGGCGGGCTTGGCGCTGTTGCGGGACGCCGACCCGGAGATGCGGCTGGCGGGGGCGCGGGCGGCGGGTGAGGCGGGGTGGAAGGTCTTGCAGGAACTGGCGGAGTCGCCGGAGTGCGCGCTGCCGATCCGGGTGGGGGCGCTCGGGCTGATGATTGCGACGGTGCCGGCGGAGCGGCTCGGGCCGATGCTGGAGCTGGCCGCGTTGAGCGCGGAGCCGATGGTGGCGGGGGCGGCGATGGGCGCGCTGGCCGGAATGCGCGACCCGAGGATTGTCGCACGCATCGCCCAGTGGGGGGTGCGCCTGGCGGGGACCGCGGCGGAAGCGGCGTCACGGCTGCTGGTCGAACTGCGGGTGCCGGGGGCGGAGTCGGTGCTGCTGGTGCTGCTCGGCCATGCCGACATGCGGGCGCGGGTGGCGGCGGCGCGTGCGCTGGGGGCGGT
>JACRIP010000263.1 GCA_016220045.1 Planctomycetota bacterium | reverse complement strand
TGCACGCGCTCTCCGTGACCGAACGCCGGGCGCTCCCGGGGATGGACCCGACCCGCGCCGACATCCTGCCGGCGGGCCTGACGGTGCTCGCGCTCGCCGCCGCACGTCTCGGCGCGGAGCGTTTCGCCATCTCCTGGACCGGCCTGCGCCACGGTCTCGTCGCCGTGCCGAAGTGGCCGATTTCTCCGCGCGTCGAGAAATTCTCTTGACATGGCCGGAGTTCCGGCTAGAATGTTTGCCGTCTTGCAGGTCGTTCATCGTCCCGCAGGACATGAAAGCTCAGTCCCAACGGATTCGTTCCTCGTCTCCCGGTGTCCGATGGGTTGTAGTCCGCGCGACGCGGAGTGGGAGTACGAGGGTCGTACCCGCTGGGATTTTTTTTTACCCGATTCGCGACAGGCGAGACCGCGTGTTCCAAGACCGGAATATGACGTGCATCGAATGCGGAGCCGCATTCGTCTACACGGCCGACGACCAGGAATATCACCAGAAGAAGTGCTACGGGACGGAACCGAAGCGTTGCCCGGAATGCCGGGAAGCGCGGCGGCGTCAGGCGCGCAAGAGCACGCGCGCGGCCCAACTGGCGGCGGCGGCCGCGGCGGCGCCGCCCCCCCCGCCGGTGCCGGCCCGCGTCGAGCGGCCCCGCGCCTTCAGCAGCGAGGGCGCGCGCCCCGGGGGCGGTGGTGGTGGAGGAGGCGGCGGCGGCTGGGGTCCTCCCCGCGGCCGCGGACCGGGCGACCGGCCACTCTTCGAAACGACCTGCGGCGCCTGCGGCGGCAAAGCCCAGGTTCCCTTCGAACCCAAGCAAGATCGCCCGGTCTACTGCCGGGATTGTTTCGTCAAGATGAAGGGCCCGCGCGGCCCGCGGTTCTAACCTGGAAGGCGGTGGGAGTCCATGATCCGGATCCGCGTCGAGAAGGGCGACCGCTTGGAGAAGGCGTTGCGCCAATTCAAGCGCATCTGCAACGACGCAGGCCTCTTTCGCGAAATCAAGCGCATCTCGTTCTACGAGAAGCCGAGCGAGAAGCGGCGCCGTGAAGAGCAGCAGCGCGAAAAGACCATCCGTAACCTGCACAAGAAGAAGAAAAAGCGGAAGCCGATGTTCACCCGTTAGGGTGTTCGACGCTGCCGATTCGGCGAAGGGATTGACCGACGCCCCCCGGACTTCGACGGACGCACTTCCAGCGAAGTTCGGTTTTCCCCCGCGAGGGGGTCGTGACCTGTTGAAAGGGTAGTGCTTTGTCCCAGGACAAGAATCTGACCTGCGTTGAGTGTGGCGCCTCGTTCGTCTTCACGGCGGACGACCAGGACTTCCACGCGAAGAAGGGCTACACCAGCGAGCCGAAGCGCTGCCCGGAGTGCCGTCGTGCCCGTCGTCGCGCCGAAGGCGGCGGTGGTGGTGGCGGCGGTGGCGGCTTTGGCGGCGGCGGCGGCGGCGGCGCCCGGCCGATGTTCAAGGCCACCTGCGCGGCCTGCGGCGGCGTCGCCGAGGTGCCGTTCGAGCCCAAGCAGGATCGTCCGGTCTACTGCCGCGATTGCTACAGCAAGACCAAGAGCTCCCGCTACTAGGAATCTGCTCCGGGGAAGGAGGAACCAACGTCCTCCTTCCCCGGTTGTACTTTGCGGGACGCCGGCGGACTTGCTTCTTGCGCGCAGTCCGGCACGAGACAAGTTCGCTGGGATCCCGTATTTCCCCGAGAGGGGGTCGTGACCTGTTGAAAGGGTAGAGCTTTGTTCCAGGACAAGAACCTGACCTGTGTCGAGTGTGGCGCTTCGTTCGTCTTCTCCGCCGATGATCAGGAGTACCACCAGAAGAAGGGCTATACCAGCGAGCCGAAGCGTTGCCCTGAGTGCCGTCGCGCTCGTCGTCGCGCCGAAGGTGGTGGTGGCGGCGGTGGCGGTGGTGGATTCGGCGGCGGCGGCGGCGGCGGCGATCGGCAGCTGTTCAAGGCGACCTGCGCGGCCTGCGGCGGCGTGGCGGAAGTTCCCTTCCAGCCCAAGCAGGACCGTCCGGTGTACTGCCGTGACTGCTACAGCAAGACCAAGAGCTCCCGTTACTAGACCTCTCGCCTAGCGCTCCAGAAAAACCAACGATCCGGGGAACGAGGGTAGCCCAGCACCCTCGTTCCCCGGTCGTGTTTCTGGGGGGTGGCCGGATCGACCGGACAGTTTCTTGACGGCGGAACCTGATCTCGTCGAGGGACAGACCATGGCCGGCGACGTTTAGGGGTTTTGAGGTTTGGGCGTTTGGGTCTGTTGAACACGCGGACAAAGCCACAGCTCTCACCCTGACTCGTTGGGTTTCGGGCGCGCGCCCGACATGGTTCGGTGACGTTCCGGTCGCCCCGTGGCCGCGTCAGACCGCCCCCCACGCGGCCGAACGACGTTCGCCGCTCGCACATCATTCAAAAAAAATGTCTCTCGGTGTGTTCCGTGTGTTCGGTGGCTATCTTCGTCGCACTCCTCACGGTTGGTCGCCCCCCACGCCCGCCCCTCTCGCTCCCCCACCCCCGCGCGCATCCGTTGCAATTCCGCACGCCGAATCTAGAATAGCGCTCGCTGGCCGGAATTCCCTGGAGGGCTGCGCTTCCGAGGCCGGGCTACCCATAGACGCCCGCCCTCGAACCAGCCCTGACCGCCGCGCTTCCCCACGTCACGGTCAGGCTTGAGCCCGAAACCCAACGAGTTGCGCCATGGGCGTTGCGCGCTTCCATTAGGCCCCAAACGTCTAGACGCCCAAACTCCCAAACGTCGCCCGCCACGGCCTGTCGCTCGACGCGATCACGCTCCGCCATTCAAAGACTGTCTGCTGGGTTTCCCAAATGCGCCTCTTCCGCGCCCTGGTCCTGCGCCGCCCGTGGCTCACGCTGGCCGCGGTGCTCGCCCTCACTCTCGCCCTCGGCCGCCTCGTCCCCCGCTTCGGCATCGACGCCTCCTCCGAGTCCCTCCTCCTCGCCAACGACCCCTCGCTCGTCGCCTACGGCCGCTCCCACCAGGTCTTCGGCAGCGACGACTACGTGATGATCGGCCTCACCCTCGACGACCCCTTCACCGACGAGAATGTCCGCCGCATCGAGGACCTCGCCGGCCGCTTCCTCGAGCTCGAGGGCGTCGAGACTGTCCTCTCCATCACCGAGGTCCCCCTGCTCAAGAGCCCGCCGCTCAAGGGCGGGCCGCTGGTCGCCATGCTCACCCTGGCGCGCGCCGCCCAGGCGCAGACCCAGACCCTCGCCCGACTTCCGCGCCGCGCCGCGCGCGACGAGATCCACCGCACCTCCACCTACCCGGTCTACCTCTCCTCGCCGCGCTGCGACCGCGCCCGCGCCCGCGCGGAGCTCCTCCACCATTCCATCTACCGCAAGAACCTGATCAGCGACGACGGCCGCACGATTTCGCTGCTCGTCTACTTCAAGGTCGACCCCGACCTCATCCGCCTCGAACGCGACCTCTTCCGCTGGCAGGAGGACCTCGACGCCCTCGAGCGCCGCGACGTGAAGACCCTGCACCGTCTCCTCGAACTCGAGGGCGTCGAAAACGTCGCCGCCATCACCGAAGTCCCCCTGCTCAAAAGCCCGCCGCTCAAGGGCGGGCCGCTGGTCGCCATGCTCACCCTGGCGCGCGCCGCCCAGGCGCAGACCCAGACCCTCGCCCGACTTCCGCGCCGCGCCGCGCGCGACGAGATCCACCG
>JACRIP010000258.1 GCA_016220045.1 Planctomycetota bacterium | reverse complement strand
TGACCGCAGGCCGCGCAGGCCGCCGGCAGCGGCGTCCCGCACCCCGAGCAGAACCTGGCGCCGGCCGAAGCCTCGGTCCCACATGCGCTGCACGTCACCTGCGAACCCCTTTCCTGGCGGCCGCGGCCGGCCTCATCCTCAGAAGATCTTGGTGATGCACAGCACCGAGGCCTGTCCCTCGGCGCGGTCCTCCGCCCCGAACTCCCAGAGATGGCGCGCCTGGATGTTGAGCAAGAGGGACGGGATGAAGCAGTTGACTTCCGGGCCTACGGAAAATACCCGGTCATGAATCCCGGGGTCGTAGGTCACCCCGTCGCCGTCGTCGTCGGTGGTCTGCCAGGAGACGGTCCCGGTCACTCCGAGGTCGATTCCGGTGGACACCGTATGACTGAAGCACCACTCCAGGTGGAGGGCCTGCCCCGGCTGGATATCGGTGGTCGGACTCTCGGTATTGAACTCATAGCCCAGCAGGCCCGCGAGCGCCCAGGTCTTCTCCGCGTCCAGATGCCAGGTGGCGGCGACCTCCAGGTCCACGGTCCAGCGGTCGCGGTTCGCCAGCGCCGCGTTGTGCGGGGCCGGATCGCCGGTGGGGGTGAAGATCGCCGGCGCCGCGGCCGCGTCGACGCGCTCCCAGTGCCAACTCAGGAGCAGGGGCTTGAAGACGAAATCGCCGAAGCGCGTGTTCGATTCGTCGATGTTCAGCTCGTCGATGGAGAACGCGGCGTGGTTGAAGACCAGCACGACGTCGAAGCCGACGTCGCCGCCGATCAGCTTGGCGCCGGTCATGTAGATGAAGCGGGACGCGCTGGTGAAGAGGTCGGCCTCGAAGTCCACCGGCACGTCGTTGCCGTCCTTGTCGGCGAGCGTGTCGGCCGCGTAGTAGATCATGTATTCGCGGAGGTAGAAGCCCTCCCCGGGCACGGTGCCGGCGCGGACGCCTTCGATGCCGGCCGGGTAGCGGCCGGTCTCCGCGGCGGCGGCGGCGGTCAGGCAAAACACCAGCAGGGACGCGAGCAGCAATCTTTTCACGAACACCCTCCGAGGAAACACACAGGCGGCGGCAAAACGAACCATGGAGTACGCGGGTACCGCAGCTCCGGGGGCCGCGCCGGCGCTCCGCCGGAGCTGCAGGGATTCGAGCTAGTGGAGGCCGGATATCCAGCCGCGGGCGACACGCGCGCCGAAGGGGGCGGCTGGGAGGCGTCACCCGGGCGGCGCGGTGGCACCGGTCAGATGGATGTCGAGGACGGGCGTGAAACCTCGTGGCGCGAGCGGCGAATCCCGGTGGCGTGCGTGAGTACGGAGCAGCCCGCGCGTACGGGTTCCCGCTCCCCATGATGCTGTGCCCGGTGCCTGCGCCGCTCCCGACGAATCCACCCGACTCCCCCCGAGCGGCGCGCGCTCCGCGACGCCCGCGTTTCCTCTCCGGGTTGCGTTGCCCCAACCCAGGAGGGTCAAGGCATCTACCACAAACGGACCGCCACGGCAAGAAAAATCCGCCGCGCGACCGGAACCCCCGCTCCGGCCCGACTCGCCGCTCAGGCTTGCGGCCGGCCCGCCACGATGCGATTTCGGCCCGCGGCCTTCGCGCGGTACAGGTTCGCGTCCGCCACCCGGATCAGCTCCTTCGCCTCGGTCGCGTCCTCCGGGAACGTCGCGATGCCCCCGCTCACCGTGACCGGCCCGAGCGGCTCCTTGCCGCCGCTGGTGATCGAGTGCGACTCGATCTGCTGCCGCACCCGCTCCGCAAACGCCGTCGCCTCTGTCAGGTCAACACCGTAGAGCAGGGCGACGAATTCCTCGCCGCCGTAGCGCACCACGATATCGCCGCGCCGCACGCTGGACTTGAGCACGCCCGCGAGCGCCGCCAGGACGCGGTTCCCTTCCTGGTGCCCGTAGGTGTCGTTGAAGCGCTTGAAATGGTCCACGTCGAACATGGCGAGCGAGATCTGGTCGCCCACCTGGGTCGCGCGCTCCACCTCGAGCTCGAGCCGGTCCGAGAAGAACCCGAAATTGTAGAGCCCGGTCAACGCGTCTGTGATCGCCCGTTGGTGGACCTGCGAAACCTTCTCCGACAGGCTGCGCACCCGGTCCACCTCGACCAGGATCAACTTCTCGAGGAACTCCGGGCGGCGCGCGAGGACCTCCCGGAGGACCTGGGAGGTGATTCGCTGCACCCGGCACTCGGTGCGCGCGCGGATCGTGGCCGAACGGGGACGCCCGTCGATCGCGGCGATTTCGCCGACCACCGCGCCCGGCGTGAGGATGCGCAGCACTACCACGTCCCCCTGCGGGCTCTTCTGGCTCGCCTCCAGCGTGCCTTCGAGGAGCAGGAGCACGCCGTCCGCCGGCTCGCCCTCGCGCCACAGCACGGTATCCACCGAGTGGCACAGTTCGGCGCCGAACTCAAGAAACTCGCTGCGGAAGTCGGGTAGGGGTTTCTCCGCCACGATCTCCTCCCGGGAATCCAGCTCCGCGGAATCACCCCGGACCCTCCGCTCCGGATCCGGGGGGGATAGCGCCCATTGTAGGAAGCGCGCGGTCGGCGGGCCAGAGAAACCGGTCAGGGCTCCGGATGGCCCGCGAAGCGGAAGACCGACGACGCGAAGGCGACCAGATCCCCGGGCGCGACGCGCGTTTCCCCTGCGATCGGCGAGCCGTTCACCTGCGTCCCGTTCGTGCTGTCAAGATCGATCACGAAGAAGCCGTCGTCGCGGCGCACGATGCGCGCGTGCCGGCTGCTG
>JACRIP010000257.1 GCA_016220045.1 Planctomycetota bacterium | reverse complement strand
GGTCTCCGGGTGGGGGCGCACCCGTGTGCCCGCCCCGGGGTGGCCCGGCCGCCCGCTTTTGCGACCGCCGCTGACAGCGGAACTACGATCGTACGGGCCGGGCGAGCAGCATTCCGCGGCCGGGCGAACCCGCCTGCCCGAACGCGACCCGCGTTGTAGTGGTAGGGGCGGGCACCAGGCCCGCCCCTACAGGAACTACCTGAATCGAGCCGGACGCCGCGTCAGGGCAGGCGCCGGAGGAATCTCACAGCTTCAGGTGCTTGACGCCATCGGCGACCTTGCCGGCGGCGGTCGCGAGGAGCGCCTGCTCCTCCGGCCGCAGCTTGAGCTCGATGATCTTCTCGATGCCGGTCCGGCCGAGCACCACGGGCACGCCGATCATCACGTCCTTGAGCCCGTACTCGCCTTCCAGCAGCGCGCAGCACGGCAGGATGCGCCGCTCGTCCTTGAGGATGCTCTGCACCATGAGGACGACGGACTGCGACGGGGCGAAGTAGGCGCTCCCCTGTTTGAGCAGGGCGACGATTTCTGCGCCGCCGTCGACCGTGCGCTTGACGAGCTGCTGGATGATCTCATCGGGCAGCAGTTCGGGCAGCGGGACGCCCCACACCGAGGTGAAGCGCGGCAGCGGGACCATGGCGTCGCCGTGGCTGCCCAATACCATCGCGCGCACGTCCTGCGCGGAGCAGTTGAGCTTCTCGGCGATGAAGAAGGCGAAGCGTGCGGCGTCGAGGACGCCGGCCATGCCGACCACGCGGGTCTTGGGGAACTTGGTGACCTTGAGCGCGAGATGGGTCATGATGTCGAGCGGGTTGGTGACGGTGACGAGCACGGCGTTCGGCGAGGCGATGGCGACCTTTTCGGCGATGCCGCGGACGATGGCGGCGTTCTTGTCGATCAGGTCTTCGCGCGTCATGCCGGGCTTGCGCGGCAGGCCGGCGGTGATCACGACGACGTCGCAGTCCTTGAGGTCCTCGATCCGGCTGGTGCCGATCATGCGGGCATCGGAGCCGACGATGGGACCGGTCTCCATGATGTCGAGGGCCTTGCCCTGGGGCATGCCGTCCACGATGTCGTGCAGGAACACGTCTCCCAGCTCGGCGTCGGCCAGACGCTGCGCCAGCGTGGCGCCGACAAACCCCGCCCCGACGACCCCGATGCGGTTGCGAGCCATGACGTCCTCCAAGTGCGAGCCGCGCGACCGGAGGCGCGGCAATCCAAGGAACCGTAGAAGGAGGGACTAGCATAGCGGGGGTGGCGATACCGTCAAGCAATTTGGGTGCAGGGTGGAGCCGCGCGAATGCCCGTCCGGCATTGCGGAGGCGCTTGTCCCCGTGATCGCCGCCGCGGCGACGCGGGGTACCGGGCGGCCGCAGCCGGCGCACCTTGGCGGCGCCGTGGCGCCGCCGTCGTACTCGTAGCTCGTACTCGGAGCTCGTACTCGTACTCGAACGCCCAGGGCATTCGAGTACGAGTACGAGTACGAGTACGAGTACGAGCTACGAGTACGACGGCGGCGCTGTCTCCGATGCGTGCGGGCGGGCGGTACGGTCGAGATGCCGGTATGGACCTGGACCCCGGCGCGCGCTCCCTGCTTGCGCCGAACGAATGAACATGCTATGCTGCCGGGACGTATGCCAGTGGAGCCGCGCCGGTGACGACGACCTGTCCAGGCTGCCACCGGGAGATCGAGCTGACCGCTCTCCCCGGTAAATGCCCGAGTTGTGCCGGGGAGCTGCCGGCCGCCCCCCGGCCGCCGGTGTCGCGGCTGGCGGTTGTCAGCCTGCTCTTGGGCGTGTTGAGCATCCTGTCCCTCTCCTTCGCCGCCGCCGGAGTCGCCGTGCTCTGGTTCATGCGGCGCTGAGCCGCGGCAAGGCGCCACGGCCCGCGACGAGGCTCGCCATGGACGAACGCTACGCGCGCACGATTCTCGCGCTCCTCTTGTACGGCGCGGCGGTGCTGCCCGCCTTCCTGGCCGTGCTCACGGGCGTGGCGGCGCGCCGGCGCATCGCGGCCGCGCACGGCGCCCTGATGGGCGCGGACCTGGCCACCGTCGGCATCCTTCTCGGCCTGCTCAATTTCCTCTGCACCTCGGCGCTGCTCGCGCTCGCCACCAGCGCCCGCCCCCCGCGCTACAACCTCGGACAGCACCTGCGGCCACGCCCCCAGCAAATCAGCCCGGAACGGCGCGCCGCGGAGCAGGCCTCCCCCTTCAAGCGCTATCGGGTTCCCCTGGAGCAGGCGGGCACGCAGGAGGAGGCGCAGCTCTATCAGTCGGCGATCCGCCAGCGGCCGACCGAGCCGGAGCGCGCGCTGGAAATCCTCTGCGAGGTGCTCGACCGCAATCCGCGCCATGAGCCGGCCCTGCTGGAGCGCGGGTTCCTGCACCTGGAGCGCGCCGATCCCGAGTCCGCGTGCCGGGACTTCGCGACCCTGGTCAGCTTGCGGCCGGACAATCCCGAGGCCTATGCGCTGCGCGCCCGCTCCCTGGACGCGCTCGGCGAGAAGGAACGCGCCCTCGCCGACTGGGAGCGGTGCCTGGCGCTCGACAACGGCGGACAGTACTACGGCGAGGCGCAGCTCGCGGCGGCGGCGCTGCGCCAGGAGCTGGCACGGTGACGCCCGAAGCTCGCGCGGCCTTTGTGCAATTCGGCAGCCAGCTCTCCCTGCTCTTCTTCCCGGGGGCGGCGGCGCTGCTCGCGGGCACCGTGGCGCTGCGCCGGATTCGGATCTCAGGTGGAACTCTGAGATGGAAGGCGCTCGCAGCCGGGAGTGCCGTGGCGGGTTTCCTGACGCTGCTGGGCGTGGCCTCCGGCATTCTCTTTTCCTACGCCGGACTCTCCGGCCACCCGACGGCGTTTCGGCTGGCCGAGCGCGTGGCCCTGCTCCTGGTTCCCCCGTCCGTGCTGCCGGCGGCGGGTTCCGCGGG
>JACRIP010000256.1 GCA_016220045.1 Planctomycetota bacterium | reverse complement strand
GGGGGAGAGGAGGACGGTATCGCCGGCGACGGCGGCGGCGCGCGCCTGGGAAACCGCGTCGGGGAAGGTCGTGGCGCGCAACAGGGTGCAGGAACCGCCGGCCGCGCGGATCTTGGTTTCGAGGGCCGGCCCGGTCGCGCCGAAGAGCACCGCGGTTTTCACGCGCCGGGCCACGGCGCCGGCGAGGGCGTCGAGCGGGAGCTTCTTGTCGTAGCCGCCCGCGAGCAGGACGATCGGGCCGGGCAGGGTTTCGAGGGCGACTAAGGTAGACTCCGGATTGGTCGCGATCGAGTCGTTGTAGAACCGGACGCCCGCGACCTCGCGCACGAACTCGAGGCGGTGTTCGACGCCGCGGAAGGCGGCGAGCGCGGCGGCGGCGCCGGGGTCGGGCAGCCCGTAGGGCAGGGTCGCCGCGAGCGCCGCCAGGGCATTCTCGACGTTGAAGCCGCCCGGGATCTGCAAGTCGGCGGCCGGCAGGATGCGGCGCATCTGCCCGCCCGCAGCCACGCACAGGTCCCGGCCGTCGAGGAAGGCGCCGTCCTTCACCGGTCTCTTGCGGCTGAACCAGCTCACGTGCCCGCGCGCTTCGCCGGCCCATTCGCTCACGGTCGGGTCGTCGGCGTTGAGCACGAGATGGTCCTCCTCGAACTGGAACGCGAAGATGTTCTTCTTCGCGGCCGCGTAGGCCTCCATGGTGCCGTGCCGGTCGAGGTGGTTGGGCGTGAGGTTGGTGACCACGGCGACGTGGGGCGAGCGTGCCAGCGCGGCGAGGTCCTCCAACTGGAAGCTGGAGAGCTCGAGGACGACGATCCCCTCGGCATGGATCTGCTCCACGACGTCGAGGAGGGAGCGGCCGATGTTGCCGCCGACCCAGGAACGGCGGCCGGTGCGGGCGAGCAGCGCGCCGACGAGCGCGGTGGTGGTGGTCTTGCCGTTCGAGCCGGTCACGGCGAGGATGGGCGCCGGGCAGAGCTTGAAGAAGAGGTTCATTTCGGTTTCGAGCGGCACCCCCGCGGCACGCGCCGCGGCGATATAGGGTGAGCTCCTGGGCACCCCGGGATTCACCACGAGGAGGTCGGCCGCGGCGAAGTCCTGCTCGTCATGGCCGCCGAGGCGGAAGCGGACCGGGTAGCCGGCGAGGGCGGCGATGGACTCGGCGAGGTCCTTTTCCGGGCGCAGGTCGGTGACCGTGACGTCGGCTTCCTGGCGGGCGAGATAGCGCGCGACGCCGACGCCGCCGCCGAACAGGCCGAGGCCCATGACGGTGACCTTGCGGCCGGCGAGGGGGAGGAGGTCGGGAACGAACACAGAGGTTCTCTTGCGACGGAGGGGACCGGAAGACCGACGGTGCCGGGCGCGGAAGCGGGGATGCGGGATGGCTGGGTGGGTCGAGTCAGCGGCGCGACGAGCGATCGGGGCCGGGGCGGACGGGGTCGGAGCGGACGGGGTCGGAGGCCGGAGCCGCAGGCGGCGGCACGTTCGCGGCGGGCGCGTCCACCGGCGCGGCCGGAGCCGTGGGCGCGGCAGCCGGAGCCACCGGAGCGACCGCCTCCTGCTCCTGCGCGACCTCGCTGCGCGTGCGGAAGCGCAGGGCGTCGGCGCGTTCGACCAGTTCCTTCAGGTCGGCCTCGCGCACCGGTTCGAGGTCGAAACGCAGGCTCTTCACGTCATGGAGGTTGAAGGGGATGATGCACTCGGAAACGAGGTCTACGGGAAAGTACTCGAAGACCGGCGGCGTCGTCGAGTGGAGCACGCGGATCGACTGGTAGCCTTCCTTTTCCAGGCGGAGATCGCGCCCGCCGTAGTAGGTGAAGGGAATGGCGATCGGCGTCTTGCCGAGGTGCTTGCCGTCCACCCAGACGTCCGCGCCCGGCGGATCGGACTCGACTTCGATCTTGCGATCGACGCAGCCGGAGAGGCCGGCGCAGGCGAGGAGCGCGACGAGCGCGAGCACGGCGGCGGGCGGCCGGCCGGGGCGCACGCGCGCGCCCCCCGCCGGGGCGGTGGCGGTGGCGGTGGCGGACACGGGATTCATGAAGCGGCTCCACGGTAGAGGCTCGCGAGCAGGCGGCGCATTCTAACGAAGCGCAGCAGGGAAGGCAAGCCAATCGAGCGTGCGGAACGAGTACACTTTCTTGCAATCCGCAGGTGCTTCCGTTAGGATGCCGCGCTCTTTCCGTGGGGCGAGTGGGCGGGTCGCGCGCGGCCGCCGTCGGCCCCTGCGAGTGGTGCGCCCCCTGTCCTGCCGTTCGTTCCCCCGTCCACCGTTCGTCGCGACCCGGCCGCATCCGTCCGGCGGTCCGCGTCCGCTCAAGAGGAGCGCCGTCCGCATGCTTTCGCCCCACGTGAAGCGCTACATCTTCACCGGCCTGATCGGCTTCGCCCTGCTCGCCGTGACCTCCCTCGTGCTCTACCTGGGCCGGCAGCAGCAGCAGTTGATGTTCCAGCAGAGCCGGGACGAGATCGGCCGCCTCGCCGGCGTCGCCGTCGCCGCCTACGTGCGTCAGCAAACGGTCGCCATCCAGTCGGTCGCGCGCCGGTACGGCGCCGGCGAGATCAGTCCCGAAGACGAGGCGCGGCTTTGCGCCACCATTCTCGACGCCGTGCCCTCCCTCGAGAGCCTCGGCCGCGCCGGCAAGAACGGCGCGCTGGAGTTCGTCCAGGTCCGCGGCGGCAAGTCCGCCAAGCTGATCGCCGACGACTCCCTCGCCGACGTGCAGCGCGGCATCCTCACCTCCATTCAGACCCGCACCGAGGAGCTCATCGCTCCCGCCAAGCTCTGGGACGGCACCCGGGGAGTCGCCGTATGCGAGCCCGTGCTCAGCGGCGCGGCCTCCGCGGCGTGCATCGTCGGCGTCATCAAGTTCGAGTCGATCGTCACCCAGTCCCTCCAGCCCATCCTGCTTCCCAACACCGATTTCCGCGTCCGGAACGCCAAGGGCGAAGACATCTACTGGCACATGCCGGGCTCCGCGCGCGACGAGGAACGCATCGCCGTGGACATTCAGCTCCAGAACACCACGTGGCGCATGGACGTGGACCCGCGCTTCCTGCGCACCATCTCCAACGCCGCCTCCTCGGCGATGGAGCGCATGGTCATCCTCCTCGACTTCGCGCTCATCCTCGTCATCCTCGTCGGCGCCAGCATCACCAGCCGCCAGCTCAGCCAGCTCGAGGAGAAGCACCGCAACCTGCAGGAATCGGAGCAGCGCTATCGCGAGGCCATGGGCCAGCTCGAGCAGAGCCTGTTCGAGACCCGGCGCCAGCAGGAGCTGGCCGAGGCCGAGCGCAAGAACCTCCAGAACATCATCGAGACGCTGCCCGAGGGCATCCACATCGCCGAAGCGCCGACCGGGCGGATCATCATGTCGAACCAGGTCGCCGAGCGCATCCTGGGCAAGCCGCCCGTCGCGAACGCCGGCATCTCGGAATACTCGAAGGCCTACAACCTCTACCTGCCCTCGGGCGAGCCGTATCCCCCCGAGGACCTGCCGCTCAGCCGCTCGCTGACCAAGGGTGAAACCTGTATCGGCGTGGAGATGGTCGTGCGCCTGGGCGGCCGGCCGGACGCGACCGTGCTGGCCAACAGCACCCCGCTGCGCGGCGCCGACGGCAAGATCGAGCGCGCCGCCCTGGTCTTCCAGGACATGAGCGCGATCAAGAGCACCCAGCAGCGCCTCGCTTCCCTCGCCGACGACAACGCCCGCCTCTATGACCTCATCCGCACCCAGCGCGTCCAGGAACAGGCCGCGCTCCTGCGCCTCTCCAACGAGCTGATCTCCACCCTCGACCTCACGACGATCACCGAGAAGGCGTGCGAAGTCGCCGCCGGCGTCCTCGGCGCCGACCGTTGCGCCATCGACCTGCCCGACGAGAGCGGCGACTTCATCGTGCTCTCCGCCGGCTGGGGCTGGGAGAAGGAGCTGGTCGGCCGCGTGCGCGCCAAGCCGGGTGATCGCTCGATGGCCGCGTTCGTTATGAACGCCGGCTCCCCGGTGGTCATCGAGAACCTCGTCGCCGAGCGGCGCTTCGCGGTCCACCCGGTCCTGCGCGACCACAGCTACCAGTCCGCCGTCGGCGTGCCCATGACCGCCGAGGGCAAGGTCATCGGCGTCATGAGCATGCATACCAAGGCCAAACGCAAGTTCACCGAGGACGAAGTCCGCCTGCTCTCGCTCATCGCCAACCAGACCGGCGTGGCGCTGCGCAAGGCCCAGCTCTACCGCGAAACCGACGACCGGCTGGCCGACCTGTCCGCGATGTTCACGGTCAGCCGCGCGCTGCGCGACGCCAAGGACGCGCCGGACGTCTTCCCCATCGTGCTGCAGAAGGCGGTGACGCTGCTCAAGTGCGACGCCGCCTACCTCTCGCTCATCGACAAGGCCGCGGGGCATCTCGTCTACCGCGCCGTGCACGGCGGACTCGAGGGGATCGTCGGCCTGGGTCAGCCCCTCGGCGAGGGCGTGGACGGCACCGTCGCGCAGACCGGCAAGCCGCACGTCACCGAGAGCTACTCGGGCGACACCCAGAAGATGACGCGCAGCGCCGCCACCGAGTCCGCGGTGCAAAAACAGATCGGCGCCTACGTCGGCGTCGCCTGCGTGCCCCTGCGCGGCATCAGCGGCGTCATCGGCACCCTCGGCGTCTGCAGCAAGCTCGCCCGCTCCTACCGCACCCGCGAAGTCGAGCTGCTCACCACCTTCGGCAATTATGCGGCGATCGCCGTAGAGCGCATCCAGGCCTTCCGCAACACCGAGAAGCGTGCGGTCGAGCTCGCGAGCGAGACCTACCAGCAGAAGTTCTTCCTGCAGTCGATCCTGGAGTCGATCGGCGACGGCGTGTACGCGGTCGATCCGGCGCAGAAGATCCGCACCTGGAACCCGGCCGCGGAGAACATCACCGGGTACAAGACCTCGGACGTCGTCGGCCGCCTCTGCCTCGAGGCGCTGCGCTACGCCGACGACCAGGGCGCGCCGCTCGACGAGGCGCGCCTGCAGAATCTGAAGGCCTCGCAGCACCGCGAGGCGCTCCTGAACACGGCGGCGGGCAAGACCATCAACGTCTCGCTCGACACCTCGCCGCTCATGGACCAGGAGGGCAAGCCGGTCGGCGTCCTCGAAGTCTTCCGCGACATCACCCGCGAGAAGGCGCTGGTCGAGGCCCTCGTCAAGGCCTCGAACGCCAAGAGCCACTTCGTCGCCGTCGTCTCCCACGAGCTGCGCACGCCCTTGAACGGCATCCTCGGGTTCGCGCAGATGCTCCAGTCCGGCCTTTCCGGCGCGCTCAACGAGAAGCAGACCGCCTACGTCAAGCAGATCCGCACCAGCGGCCAGCACCTGTTGCGCGTCATCAACGACATCTTGAACCTGTCGAAGATCGAAGCGGGCAAGATGGAGCTGAATCGCGAGAAGGTCGCGATGCGCGACATCGTGGAGAGCTCGGTGGGCATGGTGATTCCGCTGGTGAAGGAGAAGAACCTGAACCTGACCTGCACCGTGGACGACGAGGTCGGGGTGATCGTGGGCGACTCGGCGAAGCTCAAGCAGGTGGTCTACAACCTGGTGTCGAACGCGGTGAAGTTCACGCCGAACGGCGGGGCGATCGCGGTGAGCGCGTCCCCGCTGGAGAAGACGGAGGGGCAGTTCGAGGAATTCCGGTCGACCGGGAAGAAGTACGTGCGGGTGGACGTGAAGGACACGGGGATCGGGGTGTCGGAAGCGAACCGCAAGCGGCTGTTCGTGCCCTTCCAGCAGGTGGACAGCTCGTACACGCGGGAGTTCGAGGGGACGGGGCTGGGGCTGTCGCTGACCAAGCGCATGGTGGAACTGCACGGCGGGACGATCACGGTGCAGAGCGAGGTGGGGAAGGGGAGCACGTTCTCTTTCATTCTGCCGGCGTAGGGGAGAAACCTGGGGAAGGGGGGCGCCGTCTTCGCCGTGTCGTTGTAGGGGCGCCCCTTGTGGGCGCCCCTGGGGTTGCCTTCTTCAGCCACCGAGGGCGCGCCCTCGTGGATGGAACTTGCCGCGGAGGACGAACATGGAACTTGCTCCGAAGGAAAAAAAGAAGCTGATCGAGGCGCTGAACCACGACCTGGAGCATGAGATGGCGGGGATGATCCGCTATCTGCATCATTCGTTCATGGTGTTCGGGGTGGGGCGGGTGCCGCTGGTGCAGGTGCTGCGGGAGCAGGTGCGGGACTCGATGAATCACGCGACGATGCTGGGGGAGAAGATCACGGCGCTGGGGGGCTATCCGACGGCGACGGTGCACGAGGAGTTCGTGCCGACGACGCGGTCGATTGCGGAGATCCTGCGGGACAGTCTGGCGCACGAGAAGGAGGCGTTGGCGGGGTACGAGGACCAGTTGCCGCTGGCGGGGAAGAACCTGGCGCTGCGGGAGATGTTCAAGCACATCATCCTGGAAGAGCAGACGCACATCGAGGAGCTGGAGAAGCTGCTGCGGACGGAGTAGGGGCTATGCGGTGGGTCGTTCGTTCGTTCGCCCGTTGGGTCGCCGGTCGGGGAGTGTGTGTGGGGGGGCGTATTAGGTCAGCGGTATCGCCGCGCCTGAAGGCCCTGTGACGGGTCAGCCCTCCTTGTGGCGCAGGCGTCCTCGCTTGCGCCGAAGGGACGACGCCCGCCGCGTTCGCAGAAGGCCGTCGTGAAACACTACCGATGTGTGCTCGCGGTGAATCTGCATTCGCCTCTGACGGTGGAAGACGAAGAGGACGGTCCGTTGCGGGTGATCGGGTACTTCAGAGTCTACGCCCTCAAGGCGGCATCCGCGAGCGCCGCCCAGGCGGTGGTGATGGCGGAGATCCGGGACGGCGACATCGACTGGGCGGATTCGAGCCTGGAGGAGGTGGAGCTGGGCGAACTCCCGCCGGAGATACGGGTTCACGGCTCGGCCAGTCCGCAGGCGGGGATCTGGTACCAGAGCGGTCGCACGTTTTTCCCGTGATCCCAGCCCGGCAGCGCATGGCGGTGGTCCGCTTCCGGCAGTCCGCTTCGCCGGGCTGGTTAGCGCCCTGACGGGCCGGAGGGGCGCATCTCGGCGCGCCCCCACGAGCACCTGGTTAGGACACGCTCGGTCGTTGGGGCATCGTTCGCCGGAGACCGCGCGCGCGAACCGGCGGTCGCTGCTCTGTGCCTCGGGCGTCGACAGTCGCTTGCCCACTCCCGGAACCGACCCTTGCGGGACGGCGGCGGAATGGGTAGGATCCCCGGTAGACAGAGTACCCCCTGCCCGGCGCGCCGGAGCGCGGCCCCGGGCCGCCGCAACCCCATCCGGGAGAAGCACCATGAAGCGTTTCAGTGTTTTGTTTTTCGGGGGCGCGGCGCTGCTGCTGGCGTGCGCCCTCGCGCGCGCCGACGAGGAGGCTCCGATGCCGAAAGTGGGCGACCCGGCCCCCGATTTCTCGCTCGTCGGGTCGGACGGCAAGACCTACCGCCTGGCCGACTTCAAGGGGAAGCAGGCCGTCGTCGTGGCCTGGTTCCCGAAGGCCTTCACCGGGGGCTGAACGGCCGAATGCTCGTCGCTGCGGGACAGCGGCACCGAGGTTCGGAAGTTCCAAGTGGCCTATTTTGCGGCGTCCACCGACGACCCGAAGACCAACCGCAAGTTCGCGGAGTCGCTGAAGCTGGACTATCCGATCCTGAGCGACCCGGACAAGAAGGTCGGGAAAGCCTACGGCGTGCTGATTCCGTTGATCGGCCTGCCGCGGCGCTGGACGTTCTTCATCGACCGGGAGGGCATCCTCCGTCACATCGAGAAATCGGTCGACGCGGCGGCCCACGGGGCGCAGGTCGTCAAGAAGCTGGAGGAGCTGGGCGTGCCCCAGGTCGAGAAGGGGGACGAGGGGAAGGGCGATGGATCGGGTGAAGACCGGAAGGACGCGGAGAAGTGAGGGGGAGATGGGGCGCGCACCCAGGCCGTCTCTACCACCGCAACGCTGATCGTCGCCTAAGGTAGACGGACCCTCCGCGGTGCCAAGCACCGTCGATCGGCCATTCGGCTCGTTTGTAGTTCCGTCTTCAGAGGCTGTCGTAAAATGTGCCGGAAGGGCGGTATCGGCGAGCCGGCGGGGCGGACACGGGGGTCCGCCCCTACGCCAAACCACGGTTCTTGGTAGGGGCGGACCCCTGTGTCCGCCCCGGGGTGGCCCGGCCGGCGGCTGTTGCGACGGCCTCCGAAGGCGGAACCCCGAACGGGCGAGCCATTCGAGCAGCATTCCTCCGCCTGGCGACCCTGCTTGCCCGATCGCGATTCGCGCTGGGGCGCTCCTCCTCCCGGCCATCCGTGCCCGGCGCGGGCGTGGGCGGGACGTCCGCCTCCACGCGGAAGCCGAGCCCGATGGATCGCGTGCCTCGGGGCGCACGAGCCGGCGCCGTGAGAATACCTACAGCCCCAGCAACCGGGCCAGCAGGATCTGCACCGAAGGCGTGGCGGGCAGGGCGGGGATCGAAGGGCTAAGCGGCTGGGGCGCCGGC
>JACRIP010000255.1 GCA_016220045.1 Planctomycetota bacterium | reverse complement strand
GCTGATCGCGCTGGTCATGGGGCTACCCGTACGGATACGGCTCGCGTTCCGTGCTCCGCTCCCCGCAGCTCAACGCAAGTCTACGGTCCGTACCGCGCGCCACGGTCGGCGGCGTGCCGTAGCGGTCGGGCGGATCGAGGCCGCGCGCGAGTGGGGAGGTGGCAGCGGGGAGGTGGCGGCGGGGGAGACTACTCTTCCTCATGGAGCGACTGCGTCACAATGCGCAGGTAGTTCCGGCTTGCGGGGTCGGTGCGGTAGTGCCCGGCCGAGCGGCTGAGGCGGTTCGCCACGGCCTCGAATTCCGACTGGCTCACGTCGCGCAGCGACATGTAGAAGCGCACGGCCGTCTGCATGTTCGAGAAGAGTGGGTTCCCGTCCCGCCCGGCGGGCCGCCGCCGAAGCCAGCGGTAGAGCCGCTCGAATTCCTCGTCGACATCGGTTCGCCCGGAGACCGAACAGGCATCCACGACCGTGCGTTCGATCAGCGAGAAAAACAACATGTACTCGGGCGTCGGACCCTTCGCGAACGACGGCGGCTGGCGGCTGCCGGCAAACAGCTCCGGGATGTGCTTGAGGGAAACTTCCGCCTTCGCGTCCCCCCCGCCCCAGGTCACCAGCGTGGGTTCCCCGGCGGGGAGCAGCTTCCGGTCCGCGCCGGCCCGAACCGGCAGGATGGGAAAGTGCGTGTCCAGGCGGACGTCGAACCCCGCCGCCTTCAGGGTCTGGATCACGACCTCGTCCATCGGCCCTCCTCTTCGCGGGCGGCGATTCCAGCGCCGCCCCGTCTTCCTGCGAACTAGGGAAGCAACCGTATGCGTGCCTCCGGGCGGCGATGCCCCAGCGGGTGCCGCGCGCCTGCGCGCCCTGCCGTGCGCGATTGTAGACCCCCTTTCGGGGGGCGGGCAAGAACAACTGCGTGTCGTCCGCCCCGGGTGGTCCCGTGGAGGGTGCCTGTCTATCCGGTATTGCCGACGCGCTTGTCCCAGCGATTGCCGCCCCCGTGACGCGGAGTACTGGGTCGCCGCAGCGGACGTACCTTGGCGGCAGCACAGCCTCGGTCGTCCTCGTATCTCGTCCTCGTATCTCGTACTCGTACTCGTACTCGTTCTCGAACGCGCTGGGCATTCGAGTGCGCGAACGAGTACGAGTCCGAGATACGAGGTCGAGGGAGGCCGGGCGATCGATGCGTGCGGCTGGTACGGTCGAGCCGCAAGAACGGACATGCACCCTTCCGTGGATTGACACTGGCCCGCGTCCAGTGTACGCTGCCGTCATGGATGCGCGCTCGGCTCCCGGCGCCCGCCGTTTGGGTCGCTGCGCGCATGCAGGTGGGTACCGTACGACGTCGCGGCAGTCCCCGGCGCGGTTCGGCGACTCACCTGCCCTCCGGCGCGGCGAGCGGACCGGGGCCGACAACCGACCCGGCGTGCCCGCCCGGCTCGCGGTTTCCTTCCGGCCGAGGAGTCGTATGCGCACCGCCCGCGGCTACGCCGCCCACACGCCCGGCGCGCCGCTCGCGCCCTTCGCCCTCCCGCGCCGCGAGCCCGGCCCCCACGACGTGGACATCGCCATCGACTTCTGCGGCGTCTGCCACTCCGACCTTCATCAGGTGCGGAACGAGTGGGACCTGGAAGGGATCTTCCCGATGGTCCCGGGCCACGAGATCGTCGGCCGCGTGGCCGCGACCGGCGCCGCGGTCCGCGCCTTCGCGGTCGGCGACCGGGTCGGTGTCGGCGTCTTCATCGACTCCTGCCGCGCTTGTCCCGACTGCCGCGCCGGGCTCGAGCAGTACTGCGCGGCCGGCATGGTGCCGACCTACAATGGCCGCGACCGCGACGGCGCGCCGACCTACGGCGGCTACTCCGAGCGCATCGTCGTGGACGAACGCTACGTCCTGCGCGTGCCGACCGGAATCGAACCGGCCGCCGCCGCGCCGCTCCTGTGTGCCGGCATCACCACCTGGTCGCCCCTGCGGCACTGGCAGGCGGGCCCGGGCAAGACCGTCGGCGTGCTCGGCCTGGGCGGCCTCGGCCACATGGGCGTGAAGTTCGCCCACGCCCTGGGCGCCCATGTGGTGGCGTTCACGACGTCGCCGGCCAAGGCGGACGACGCCCGCCGCTGGGGCGCCGCCGAGGTGGTGGTCGGCGCGGGCGGCGCCGCCTGGGAGGCGCGGGCCGGCAGCCTCGACTTCCTGCTCGACGCCGTGTCGGCCGCCCACGACGTGAGCGCGGGAATCGAACTGCTGCGCCGCGACGGCACGCTCGTCCTGGTCGGGCTGCCGGCGCAGGCGCTCGCCGTCCGTCCCTTCGCCCTCGTCGACCGCCGCCGCCGCCTGGCCGGCTCCGCCATCGGGGGGATCCCCGAGACCCAGGAAATGCTCGATTTCTGCGCCGCTCACGGCATTGCCGCCGACGTCCAGGCGATCCCGATCCAGCAGGTCAACGAAGCCTATGAGCGCCTCCTGCGCGGCCAGGCGCGCTACCGCTTCGTCATCGACCTCGCCTCGCTCCGGGCCTAAGGGCCAGGGGGACCCCTGCCGTCGCGCGCAAGCGGCGCTCGCCGCCGCCGTGGCCGTCCCTACATGTTCGATTCGCCTTGATTCCCTCGTACGCGCTCAACGAGACAGACACAGCTCTCGCTGAAGCAATCGGACTCGCATCGGCCGGTGGGAGAGGGGTCATGCTCCGGGGCGAGTCCGAGGTCCATGGCGACCGCACGATCAAGCGGGGGAAGGGGCCGTCGCGGCGACGAGCGCGGGCGCTAGCCGCGGCGGGTTCGGGTCGGCTCCTCTCGTGCCCGCCTCCTGTCGATAGCGGCCGGTTTGCCCTTGCCCTCGCCGGCAGGCCAGGGCTAGAATCCATGGTCCGTGGGTGAATCCGCGGCCGGATTCCGCAACGTCACGATCGAGGAGGCGGCTATGCCGTGCCCGTTCCCCGGAATGGACCCCTACATCGAACGAACCGAGATCTGGCCCGATTTCCACGATCGTCTCATCACGCACGTCTGTGGGGTTCTCCAGCCTCTCCTCCGCCCGCGCTACGTCGCCTTGACCCAGGACCGCCTCTACGTCGTCGAGTCGGAACGCGCGATTCGGCCGGATCTCTCCATCCTGCGGACGCACGCTCCTCCCTCGCCGCCGGGGCCGCGTGCCGCGACCCTGGAGCTGGACACGCCGGCGGTCTTCGAGTTGGTGCGCGAGGAGATCCGCGAACCCCGGATCCACATCGTGGAGCCGGCGGCCGGGAACCGGGTGGTCACGGCGCTGGAGGTTCTCAGCCCGGACAACAAGGCGCCGGGGCCCGGGCGCTCGGCCTACCTCCAGAAGCGCGAGGAGTTGTGGCTGGCCGGGGCGAACCTGGTCGAGCTCGACCTCTGGTCCGGGGGTGCGCCGACGCTACGGATTTCGCCTGAGCGGCTGGAGGGGCTGCGCCCGTGGCGGTACCTGGTTGCGGTCACGCGCGTCTCGCCGCCGCGCCAGGAGGTGTACCCGATCCCGCTGGAGCACCGGCTCCCCTGCGTCGCGATCCCGCTCGCCGGCGACGATCCGGACGTGGCGCTCGACTTGGCCGCCGCCTTTCGCCGCTGCTGGGAGGAGGGACCCTACCCGGAACTCCTGCGCTACGACGGGCCGCCGCCTGCAACCATCACCTCCGAGCAGGCGGCCTGGTGCGCGGAGCGGCTCGGCGCGGCGGGTCTTGCGGCCGGCCCGGCCCGGACTTGATCCCGCGCTGGCATGAAGCTGACCCATGAGGGGATCACCGCAACCGAGAAGTCGCTGGGAGCGATCGCCGCCAAACATGGCGGCACTAGCGACGGCTGGGGTGTGCTGCACGAGTAGAGTTGCGGTACCGCGCGCCGCGTGCCGTAGCCACCGCACGAGAGGAGACCGCGACATGGCGGAAGCGCTCGCCGACCAGGAAAAGCGCATCCGTGGGATGCTCGCGGGTCGAGGACTCGGGCCCTTCGTCGGGGCCATCCTCGACCTCTGCCGCCCGGCCCTGCGCGTCACACCGTTCGCCCGTGCCGGCGGCGCGTCCCGGTTCGGGGGACTCCCCGACCGCTGTGCCGGCCAGCCGTGGCCACACTGGAAGGAACGCCCGCTGGCCTTCCTCGCCCAGATCCAGCTCGCGGAGCTCCCCCGTGGACCGTTCTTCCCGCCTCTCCCGGGCACCGGTCTCGTCCAGTTCTTCTACGATCAGGACCAGTCGACCTGGGGTTTCGATCCCGGCGACCGCGGGAGCTGGTGCATCCGCTTTTCCCCGGACCCGGGGTCAGGCGCCCGCGAGGAGGCGCCCGGGAGACTCGACGTTCGCGTGAACGAGCGGGGGATGGAGTTTGAGCCGATCTTGACCGCGCCGCACCCGGGCAGTGACTGGCTCCGGAACCTGAATCTCGACGAGGCTGCCCGGGAGGCCTACCATCGATGCTACTTCGACGACATCACCGAGACCTGGCCGCACACCGGTCACCGTCTCGGCGGGCACGCCTCCGAGATCCAGAACCCCATGGAGGTGGAGTGCCAGTTCGCCTCGAACGGGATCGATTGCGGAGGCACGAAGGCGACCGACCCGGCGCAACGCGATCGGCTGCTACCGGGCTGGCGCGACTGGGCGCTCCTGTTCCAGATGGACTCGGACGACGACCTCGGCGTGATGTGGGGAGACGTGGGCATGCTCTACTTCTGGATCCGCCGCGAGGATCTGGCCGCCGCCCGATTCGAGGCTTCCTGGCTGGTCCTTCAGTGCTGTTGAGCGGCACGGACCAGCGGTGTAGGAGGCGGTCGCAACCGGTCGATTCGGGCGGTGGCGCCTCGATCCGGTGAGCGGACGAAGCCCGAAGCCCACGGGACGCCAACGCCGGTGACCTCACGGCGCAGGCGAAGACGCCCGCGCCACCAGGGTTGCGAGCTCTTTGGGACCGCCGGCTGTTCCTGGTTGCGGCCCTGGGCCGTGGTAGGTTACGATCGTTGCCGCGATCCGCCTCGGTTCCCCGTTCGGTACCGCGGCGCGGTCGGCGCCCGACGGATGCCCAGAGTCCGGTGTTTCCACCAGGAGGGAGCCATGAAGCCGCGGATTCCTGCGCCGGTGATGGTGGGTTTGGTGCTGGCAGCGGCGGCGGTGCTCCGCGCCGACGTGGCGCCTTCGCCGCTGACGACCGGCGGCACGAATCTGACCGCGCGCACCGCGCCGCTTTCGGTGGAAATGAAATGGGAGGAGGTCGATCTCCACCCTTCGCCCGCGCGGCAGCAAGTGCAAGCGGTTTTCGGGATGTTGAATACCGGCAAGGAGAACGTGTCGCTGGAAGTCGGCTTCCCGAGCAACTACGGCGCGAAACTGCAGGACTTCGTGGCGACGGTGAACGGCGTGGCGGCGAAGGCGGAGTTGAAGCAGTCGCAGACGGAAGGGCGGAAGTCGCAGACGGTTCACTGGATGTGCTGGAACGTGGAATTTCCGGCGGGCCAGGAGACGCGCATCGAGGTGAGATACTGGGTGAAGCCGGATCGGGTCTTCCATTACCTGTGGACCCAGCAACTGCCCCCCGACCTGCAGGCCAGGCTGTGGGGGTATTCCACCGGGTACGTGCTGCATACGGGGGCGGGGTGGGCGGGAAAGATCGGGAAGGCCACGGTGCGCATCCACTACGACGCGACGACGCAACGGAGCATGGTCACGCGCCTGCGACCGCAGGGGTGGAGCTTCGATGCGGCGGCGGGGACGGACACGCTCGTGCTCAGCGACCTGGAGCCGACGGAGGAGTCCGACGTGGCGTACGATTTCAGGCAGGTGAGCAGCCAGGAAGAAGAGTATCAACTGCTGGCGGCGGCGATGCGCGCGCAGCGGCTCGATCCCTGGGCCCTGCAGCGGACGATGATCGATGTGGAGGGCAGCCGGCGGGAGAAACCTGGAGACGAGGACTACGTCGCGCCGGCGCAGCTCGCGGAGCCGGAGCGCATCCGGCGCGCCCTGGAGATCCTGGAGTACACGGTGCCGCCGGTCGGGCCGAGTTTCGTGCAGGCGGACCTCTCGGCGGGCGCGGCGGAGGTGGTGCGGGCGGCCTTTGAGCGCCTGGCGCGCGCCTACGATGCGGCGGGCATGAAGGAAAAGCTGGCGGCCGTGCTGCCGCACTATCGAAGCTGGGTGGAAGAGTGGCTGAAGGGGCACGCGGCGGTCAAGGGCACCGGGGGGTACTCGGGCGGCGAGTACGCGCGGTGCGAGCAGGAGCACGCATGGATCGTGGAGCGGATGGGGGGGAAGTAGGGTCGCGTGGGCGACGGGGAGCGGACCGAAGGAGATTCCGCATGACCGCGATCCGCCGCGTCCCCTCATCGGTGATCGGGAAGCGGACCGTATCCTTGATCCTAAAGTGGCGGACAATCTCACGATCCTGGGAACGGGCTTCCTAAAAGGTAAGGATACGGTCCCGGGTAGATCCCGGGTACGGTCTTGGGTATGGCGCTGAAGGGGGATTTCGCGGGGGCCTGCCGCGCGTACAAGAGCGCGCTCGAGCGGCGGCAGCGCACCAACAGGGGCTAAGCGGTGACGCCCGGCGTACGCGCGGCGCTGGGCGGAGGGACCGGCGAAGCGGGCGGCGCAGGGTCCGCGGGCGTGGGGGTGTGGGTAGGCGCAGGCGCAGCAGGCACGTTGCGGGGAGGAGTGCAGGGCGAGCGGGTCCGGCCACGGATCGACGATTCCGCCGAACCGTTCTGCGGGCGGTGGGATATCATCCCCGGAGGCCTGCGACCTGGCCTGCCGCGCCGAACCTCCGCCCCAACCCCGATCGAGCAGCGCCCATGGCACCTCTGCCCGACCTCCCCTGGCAGGTGGGTCCCTGGCGCGGGAACCGCGCCACGCTACCGGGGGGCCCTGCTCCCGCGGGCCTCCCGCCCGCTACGCTGCCGGACCCGCGGGGCCGGCGCTGCCGCTTCCGCTTCTCCCTCTTCACCCTGCTCGTGCTCCAGCTCCTTCTCGGTCTGGCGTTCTGCGGCTGGGCAAGCGCCGCGGTGGGCCTGCGCGTCTGCCGCCGCTGCGGCTGTGCCATCCATGTCCGCGGCAACTCACTTGCCGGCAAGACGCTCGTCACGCGACGCGAGGTGGAGCAAACCTTCCTCTCCCGGTTTCTCGCCGAGCGCTACGGCGTGCAGTGCGCCCGGCACGACGAGGCCTGGGTCCACGGCATCGGGATCGAAGACCCATCCCCTGGAGGGTGGGGCTGCGCGGCCTATCACTGGATCCTCAAGCAGCCGTTTCGCAACGACGGCGCGCTCCGGCAGTATGCGGACGCCTACCCCGCGGAATTCCGCGCGCTCCTCGCCGTGACGCTGAATCCACCGTGGGAGTTGAATTTGCGCATGAGCGACTTCCTCGCGTACCGTTGCGACCGGTCGGCGGCCGACCCGGCTCAGGTCAAGGCCCTGCTCCATGACCTGGACGAGCTTTGCCGGGTGCAAGGGGGGCGCCGGTGGCGCGAGGTGCGCGACGAGGCCCTCGCGTCCCTCGAGGCGCTCGATGCGCGCTGACGGCGGCCGCGGCGTCCGGCTCAGCCGACCCGGCCTACACCCGCATCCCCGCGAGCGACTCCTGCTCGATCGCGGTCACGGTCAGCACACCGTGCTCCTCCTGCCCCACCCGTTGCACCGGCACGCGCGCCGGCCGCTCCTTCGGGGCCTTTCCCTAGCGCAGGACGACCCGCGCGGTCGCGTCCGGCGTGCACCCCCCTGGGGACAACCAGATGAGCCTCCCGGGGTCAGCTCCCCAGGATCTCGTTCAGGCCGTCCAGTACCTCCGCGACCTGCTCGGGAGCGGCCCGCCCCAGCAGCGTCCCAATGCGTTCGCCCGACAGCGTGCGGATCTGGCTGATCTTCACCCAGGAGAGGTTGGGCAGCGCCGGCGAGGTCAACTCGAGCGTGAGCGGGAAACCGGTGCGCGGGGGACTGCTCGTCAGGGCGACGGCGATCACGGTTCCCGAGCGCTCGTTGAAGACGTCCTGGCTGGGAATGAGCACCGGTCGTTGACCGGCCTGCTTGCGACCGCGGGTGGGATTCAGATCCGCCCAGCGGATGTCCCCCCTCAGTAGGCGGGCCATTCCGTCGCCTCCAGAGACATCCCCTCCTCCGCGATGCGCCGTTCGGCGCGCGGATCCAGGCGGGCGCACTCGCGTGCCAGTCGGCTGCGCTCCATGCGGCTGAGCTTCTCGGCCACGGCCACTTGGATGGCCCCGCTGCGACTGCGGAAGACCCTGCGTTCTAGCAGCCGATCCAGCCGATCCAGGGTGCCGGCCTCCAGGGTGATCGCGATCTTGGCGCGCGCCATGACTCAAGCTCCTACTGAATCCGGGTATGACTCAACCTCATACCATCGGCTTCGACAAGAATCGCCCCCGGCGCGGTGGCCCCCCGGCGACGAACGTTCGCGAGCCGAGTCGTCACGTGGTGGTCCTTCGTGGCCCTTGGTGTTCCCGGGCTCTCTTCGTGGCCCTTTCGCATCACGCGCAGCTACGGACATGCACCCTGAACCAGGACTCGACACCGCGCCGCCCGCTCGGTAGAATCGCGTACGGTTCAAGGCGAGGCCCGCGCTCTCCCAGCCCGCGGGGGGAACGCGAGCGGGTCCGGGAATCGGAGGTGACCGGTCATGCACAGCCCCTACCCCGGCATGGACCCCTACCTCGAATCGCCGGTGCTGTGGCCGGACGTGCACAATGCCCTGCTCGCAGCAGTCCGCGACCAACTCGGGCCGGCGCTACGCCCGCGCTATTGCGTGCGGCTGGAAGCGCGCGCATATTCGAGCGAGCCGGAGGGGCGAGAATGCATCGGCCGACCGGAGCTCACCCTCGCCGCGGGGACGACTCATGCGCAGGTCGTGCAGCCCCGCGTCGAAGCGCGGGTAAGGCAAGGCGGACCCTTGGCCCCGGCGCCCGGTGCGGCGCTCGCCTCGGTTCTCGCGGTTGCCTTGGCGTGGGGAGGCGCGGCGGCGTTCCTGCCCGACGCCCGCGCCCAGGAACCGCCCCCGGCGCCGGAGGCCGACGCGCACCCGCTCGCGGAGAGCGCGATCGTGCGCTCGCTGCTGGACGTGCAGGTCGCGCTCGACGTCGACGCCAAACCGCTCACGAGCGTCGTGCAGTCGCTGGCGGCGCTGGCCGGTCAGGAGATCGTGCTGGACTCGTCCGCGTGCCACTTCGGCTGGAACCCCGATGACACGGCGATCCGCCTCCGGTTCGCGCGCATGCCCCTCGCCCTCGCCCTGCTGCGACTCTCCGCGCCGGACAGTGCGGTGGGCTGGCTCGACGAGAACGGCGCCCTCCGGCCGTTGCCTACCCTCGGCTTCGGCGTGGGCATCGACGTCCGCGTGGACCCGACGCGGTCGCAGATCGCGCTCGTGCCGCAGTACGAGCCGTGCGCGCCCGGACACCTGCCGATGCCCTCGGGGAGGGCGCAGGACTTCGGGAAGAAGGGCGGCAATCTCCGCGATTTGCTCTCGTTCATCGCCGAATTCACCTCGGGGAACTTCCGGGTCGACGGGCGCGCGCACGCGGCCATGTCCTCCAATGAACCGCTTCCCGCCCTCGAACCCGCACAGCAGCCGCTGCTGGACGGCTTCATGGCCCTCCTCCACACCCGCGGCCTCACGCTGGCGCTGGGCCCCGGAGCGCTGGTGGTCGTCCCCGAGGAGGTACTGACCGGGGAACTGATCCTGCGGGCCTACCCGGTGTCCGCCCCCGCCGCCGCCGCCCCGGCCGGCACGACGGCGCCGGCAGAGCGCATTCGGCGCCGCGCTGCCGACGAAGGATGGGACCGGAAAGCGGGCCTGTGGCTGGCGCCGTGGGAGGACTCGCTCCTGGTGCTGGCAAGCCGTCGCGCGCACGTGCGGATCGCGCCGCTGCTGCGGGGCGCGAAGTAGGCTGTCCTCCGCCCGTAGCGACCGCTGACGACGCAGGTCTCAGGTGAGTCCCTGCCCTCCCGACCGTGGCGAAGGTGGGCTGTGCCGGCGACCTCGCGGCGCAGGCGTCCTCGCCTGCACTCGCGGGGCCGGCCATGGTGGCTTTTACGACCGGGGGCGGTATCTTGCACGCTCTCGCGGCGGCACATGGGCGCACTTGCCGTCCTGCGGTCGTCGCAGGAGGCTGAGCTGCTTCACGGCCTGGCGGCCGGCGCTCCGCCCGATCCGGAGGCATGCGCTGCCGGAATCAGGATGGACAGCAGACTAGGGTGGACACCGGGTCATGCATCACGCGTAAGGAGGACGCATGGCGGTCCAGATTTCATCGCGGTCCGTTCCGAACGATCCGCGGGCGACCGTATTCGAGTTGAAAGGAACCCTCGCTGAGTCCGACGCCCGCGT
>JACRIP010000260.1 GCA_016220045.1 Planctomycetota bacterium | reverse complement strand
GTGCGCGGCGCCGGACCCGGCGCCGCTGGGCACGCTGACGCCGGGCGCGCCCGGGTCGCCGCCGCCCCCGCCACCCCCGCCCGCGCTGCCGCCGCCGGCGCTCGACGCATTGAGCGCGGAGTAGTCGGCGGGGCGCTCGGCCTGCACGGCCTGGACCTGCCCGGTGCCGATGGCATCGGTGGAACGCCCGAACAGTCCGGCGATTTGGCGCCCGAAGACCGTCACCACCGCGAGGCAGCCCACGGCGACCAGGGTCACCGTAAGGATCGTCTCGGTGGAGGCGGCCCCGCGTCGTTCGCGGCGGCGGTTTCGGGGTGAGGCCATGGTCCCTCCCGCTGAAATCCCTCGGCACAGGACGAGTGGATACCTACGCTGCAATTTGTTCACGTCGAGTCCAGGATTGCGGATTGACGCAAGCCGGCAAGTCCAGGAGCTAATCCGCAATTCGAAATCCGCAATCCGCAATCGACCGGTGTTGGAGCGGTTGGGTTTCGGGCGTGAGCCCCACTTGGATCCCTAGGGGGCAACTTCTGGAAAGCTCGTCAAGATCGTCGCACGGTCGAGACGTCGAATTGAACCACAGAGGCACAGAGGACGCAGAGACGACGACGGCCGCGCGAGAGCGTTCTCCGTGTCCTCTGTGCCTCTGTGGTTCCGTCCGTTGCGCGCCTTGGGTTTCGGGCGTGAGCCCCACTTGGTTGTTGGTGGCTTCTGTGCGTAGCGGCTATCCTAGCCGAAGTTGCCCCGGCAACTCAAGGAAGTAGCGTCGCAGAATGAAGGGACGATCGGTTGTACGCGGCGGGGCGGGCGGGTACAATCCGCGAGGTAGCGAGTGGCCCGGCCTCCCGCCCGGCCGGATTTCCCAACTCCAACACCGCGAGACCGGCCATGCCCGCCCCCGAATCCGCACCCGCGCTCGACCTCGTGACCGGCGCCTTCTCGAATACCGGCAAGTACGTCGCCGAACGCCTGCTCGCGCGCGGGCGGCGCGTGCGCACCCTCACCGGCCATCCCGGGCATCCGCACCCCTTCGGCGACCGTATCCAGGCTTTCCCCTATGATTTCGATCGGCCGGAGCGGTTGCGGGAGACGCTGCGCGGCGTCGATACCGTGTACAACACCTACTGGGTGCGTTTCGAGTACGGCGACCGCACTTACGCCCGCGCCGTCGAGAACGTGAAGACCCTGATCCGCACTGCCGAGGAGGCGGGCGTGCGCCGCCTGGTCCACGTCAGCATCGCCAACCCGAGCGTGGACTCCCCCTTCCCCTACTACCGCGGCAAGTGGGCGATGGAGGAAGCGCTGCGCGCGTCGCGCCTCTCCTGGGCGATCCTGCGGCCGACCGTGATCTTCGGGCCCGACGACATCCTGATCAACAACATCGCCTGGTGCCTGCGCCACTTCCCGGTCTTCGGCGTGCCCGGCGACGGCTCCTACGGGATGCAACCGATCTTCATCGAGGAGCTGGCCGATCTCCTGGTGGCGGCGGGCGCGGCGACGGAGAATGCAGTCGCGGACGCCGTGGGACCGGAGGTCTTCACCTTCGACGCGTGGCTGCGCGCGATCGCCGCGGCCATCGGCGTGCGCGCGCGGCTGGTGCACCTGCCGCCGCGGCTGGCCTGGCTGGCCACCAAGGCCATCGACCCCTGGGTCGGCGACGTCCTCCTGACCTGGGAGGAGGTCGGCGGCCTGCGCGCCGGATTGTTGGCGTCGAAGGCCCCTCCGCTCGGCAGGGTGCGGCTGACCGACTGGCTGGAGCGCCATGCCGCACAGGTCGGCGTGAAGTACGCCTCGGAGCTGGCGCGGCACTTTCGCTGATCATGGAAGTCCCGCACAATAGTCCGGAGCGGAGGTCGTTCGCTGGACTGGAACCCGCGCGCGCGTACCGGGCGCCGGGAGAGTGGACGGGCCGGCGAGCGGCAGGCGGACGCGGGCGCCCGATCCTGAACATTCTTTTTTTCGGAGCACGAGCATGAACGCGCAACGCAGATGGGGAGTCCTTCTGGTGCTGGCGGTCGTGGTGGCCGGAGCGGCCGGGCTGGCGGTGACCTTCGGCCCGGTCGGGCCCGCGGTGGCGCAGGAAGATCCGGGGGGCGCCGGTGGCCCCGGCCCCGGTGGGCAGGGTGGCGCCCCGGGCGCGCCGGGGGGCGTGCAGGGTGGCGGGCCCGGCGGGCGCGGGATGGGCATGCCGATGATGGGCGGCGGCGGCCCGAGCAGCATGTGTGCGATCGGGAATTCTCTGTATGTGCTGCGCGGCAGTACGCTCTACAAGATCAGCGCCGACCTGACGATCGAGAAGAAGATCACGCTGGAGGACAACGCCGGCGGTCCGGGCGGCGTCCCGCGTCGTGGCGGTCCCGGTGCACCGGGCGGCGCGCCGGGTGGTGCGCCCGCGGGCGGCGAAGGGAGCTAGGCCGTCTGTGGGGGTGGCGCGGGCCGAGGGTGCTGCGCGCCCACCCCCACCCGCTCCCGCTCCCCTGCGCGCTCCCCCTGCAGAGGTTCTCGCAAGAGTCTCGCGCTGGCTCTGCCGGGTGGCAGGTGGCGAGAGTCGTCTTGTAGGGGCCCTCCCTTGTGGCCGCCCTATCGTGGCCAACCCAGGAACGGTTGTCAGGCATGCTGCCGGTCGCAGGCCGGACGACAAGCCCCTGCGCTTCGCCGCAGGCGGCCGGCGCGCGACGGAAGCGCCCTACCACGAACGAACGGACGCGGCGTTGCCGCTCAGGGAGGAACCGTATGCGACGCTCCTGGACCGATCGATGGTCTCTGCCGCTCTCGCTCCTGCTCGCGACGCTTGCCGGGTGCAGCACGGAGCCGCCGCGGGGGCAGGCGGGGGGCGGGGAGGCGGCCATCGAGCGCGTGGAGCGCAGCTTCACCGTGGCCGCGGGGGCGACGGCGCTCAAGCTGGAGGTGCGGGTGCCGGCGGGAACGGTGCGGGTGAAGGCCGGGGAGGCGGGCGCCGTGGTGGTGCGCGCGCTGCGGCTCGCCCGGGCGGGGACCCAGAGCGAGGCTGCCGCCTGGCTGGCGGCGCATCCGGCGGCGATTACGCTCGAGAGTCCGCTCGTCGCGCTGCGCGAGGCGGCGCCCGCCGGGGCCGGGAGCGGCGCCGGCGCAGGCGGCGGGTTGATCAGTTTGACGGTCGACGTGGAGGCGGCGGTGCCGCCGGGGACCGAGCTCGCCATCGCCACCGGCACGGGCGACGTCGCGGTCGTCGGGCCGCTCGGGGCGGTGGACCTGGCGAGCGAGTTCGGCGCCGTTTCGGCCACCGGCGTCCACGGCAATGCGCGCCTGGTCACCCAGAGCGGGGCGGTGGCGCTCGCCGACTCGACGGGCGACGCGCTCTACGCAGAAAGCCGGTTCGGCGAGATCGTCGTGCGGGGCTGTCGCGGCTCGCTCAACGTCGAGACGGCATCGGGCGATCTCCGGATCACGGGCTGGAGCGGCGACGCGGCGCGGATCGGCAGCCGCATGGGCGCGCTGACGCTCGTGGACCTGCGCGGCGCGGTGCGGGCGGGGACGGCATCGGGCGACGTCACGGCGCGGCGGCTGGCGGGCGGGCCGCACGTGCTCGCGACCGACTTCGGCCGGGTGCAGGTCGACCGGGTCGCGGGCGAGCTGGCGATCGACGCGCGCAGCGGCGAGGTCGTGGTGGCCCATGCCGCGGGCGGGCCGGTGCGCGCACGCACCCAGTACGGCGCGATCCGTCTGCGCGACGTGCGCGGCGAGGTGAGCGCGGAGACGACCAGCGGCGACATCGAAGCGGCGGGGTGCGCGGGCGGCGCCGTGGCGCTGCGCACGCGCTTCGGGTCGATCCGCTTCGACGGCAAGGTCACGCGTCTGGCGGCGGTCACGGAGAGCGGCGACGTGACCGCGCACGTGCTGGCGGGCTCAGGCGAAGGCCTGGGCGGCGCCTCGGGCGGGGGGGCGACCGTGGCGCCGGGCGGCGGCGGGGCGGCGGGG
>JACRIP010000024.1 GCA_016220045.1 Planctomycetota bacterium | reverse complement strand
GGAACGGGCCGCGCGGCGGTCGGGGCCGGGATGCTGCGCGGGCATCCGCGTCCCGCGCGGCCCGTTCCGGCCCCCGTTGTGGTCCTTCGTGCACCCCGTTGGTGGCCCTTCGTGTTCCCGTCGTCTCTTCGTGGTTCTTGCTCAGCGGATGCTCACGTCGCCACCCCCTACGGCCTACGCCCCACCCACGCCCGCCGTCTCCCCCAGCGCCGCCCGCAGGGCCAGGAGCGTGCGCAGGAGCGCGGGCAGGGCGCGAAAGGCGAGCATGTTCGGCCCGTCGGAGAGCCCGCGGTCCGGGTCCTCGTGGCATTCGCAGAAGATCCCGTCCGCGCCGGCAGCCACCGCCGCGCGCGCCAGCACCGGGATCATCTCGCGGTTGCCGCCCGAGCTGCCGCCGCGCCCGCCCGGCGCCTGCACGCTGTGCCCGGCGTCGAAAACCACCGGCCAGCCGAAGCGCTGCATCTCGGGGATCGCCCGCATGTCCGTGACGAGCTGGTTGTAGCCGAAGGAGGTGCCGCGCTCCGTGAGAATGATCCGGTCATTCCCTGAGCGCACCGCCTTCTCCGCGAGGTGCCCCATGTCCCAGGGGGCCATGAATTCCCCCTTCTTGAGGTTGACCGGGCGGCCGGTGCGCGCGGCGGCGACCACGAGGTCGGTCTGGCGGCAGAGGAAGGCGGGGATCTGCAGGCAATCGAGCACCGCCGCCGCGGGCGCCGCCTGGCCCGCCTCGTGGATGTCCGACAGGACCGGCACGCCGATCTCGGACTTCACGCGCGCCAGGACGGCGAGCCCGGCCTCGAGCCCGGGGCCGCGAAAGCCCGCGAGCGAGGAGCGGTTGGCCTTGTCGTAAGAGGCCTTGAAGACGAAGGGAATGCCCAGCTCGCCGGTGATCTCGCGCAGCCGGCGCGCCGCCGCGAGGCAGGCCGCCTCGCTCTCGATGACGCACGGTCCACCGATGAAGACGAGCGGGCGGCCGGCGCCGAGTTCCACCGACCCGATCGCCACCGTGCGCGGGGTCGCCGCCGGAGCGCTCACGGGCGGCCGTCCCCGGCCGGCGCCGCGCCCGCGCCCTCCGTCCCGCTCGCCGGCGCCACGCCGCCGCCCGCGCCCGCGAGCAGATGCCCGAGTTTGTCGCGCTTGGTCCGCAGGTACCGCTCGTTCTCCTTGGTCGGCGCCAGCTCCAGCGGCACCCGTTCGACCAGCTCCAGCCCGTAGCCGTGAAGCGCGACGATCTTGCGCGGGTTGTTCGTCAAGAGGCGCAGCTTGCGCACGCCCAGGTCGAGCAGGATCTGCGCCCCGGTGCCGTACTCGCGCAGGTAAGGTGGAAGCCCGAGTTCACGGTTGGCCTCGACGGTGTCGAACCCGCGGTCCTGGAGCACGTAGGCGCGCAGCTTGTTCTCCAGCCCGATCCCCCGTCCCTCCTGCCGGATGTAGAGCACCACGCCCTTGCCCGCGCGCGCGATCATCGACAGCGCGCCCGCGAGCTGGTCGCCGCAGTCGCAGCGCAGCGACCCCAGGATGTCACCGGTCAGGCATTCGCTGTGGACGCGCACCAGCACCGGGTCCGGCTGGATCACCTTCTCGCCGGCGACCACCGCGCCGACGTCGCCCGCGCAGATCGCCAGGTGCAGGAACTCGTCCACCAGCGACTTGTAGAGGTGTAAGGTGAATTCCCCATAACGGGTGGGCAGGCGCGAGGTGACGACCTTCTCGATCAGCTTCTCCTGGCGGCGGCGGTAGTCGATGAGGTCGGCGATCGAGCACATCTTGAGGCCGTGGGTGGCGCAGAAGGCCTCGAGCTGGGGGACGCGCGCCATGGTGCCGTCGTCGTTCATGACCTCGCAGATCACGCCCGCCGGTTGCAGGCCGGCGAGGCGGGCGAGGTCGACCGAGCCCTCGGTCTGGCCGGCGCGCACCAGCACGCCGCCGTCGCAGGCGCGCAGCGGGAAGATGTGTCCGGGGCGGACCAGGTCCTCGGGGCGCGCCTCGGCGCGCAGCGCGGTCTGGATGCTGTGCGCGCGGTCGTAGGCGGAAATGCCGGTCGTGATGCCGCGCGCCGCATCGACGCTCACGGTGAAGGGGGTGCCGAACTTCGAGGTGTTGGCTTCGACCATCATGGGCAGGCCGAGGGCGCGGCATTTGGCGTCGGTCATGGCGAGGCAGACGAGGCCGCGGGCGTGGCGCGCCATGAAGTTGATGGCTTCGGGCGTGACCTTGTCGGCGGCGATGGTGAGGTCGCCCTCGTTCTCGCGGTTTTCGTCATCGACGAGGACGAAGAGCTTGCCGGCGCGGACGTCGTCGAGGATTTCGGGGATCGAGGCGAAGGCCATCGGGCGGAGCTCCTTAGAACGCCTGCGGATGCGGGGCGGCCATTATGCCTCGGGGGGCCGGGGCGCGTCTACCCTTATCCCGCCGTCCCCCCCGGCGAACGCAGCTCCGCGCGGATGCGCAGCTCGAAGGTGGACCCCTGACCCGGCGTGCCGCGCACCGTCACCTCGCCGCCGAGCAGCCGCGCCACGCCGTGCGCGAGCGGCAGCCCAAGCCCCATCCCGCCGTGACGCCGCGTGGTCGTGTTGTCCGCCTGCGCAAACGCCTCCGCGTCCGCGCCGAACTGGTCCGCCGCGATCCCCACCCCCGTGTCGCGAACCGCAAACCGGATAAACGCAGCCCCCGCCGCGCTCTCGCGCGTCACGTTCACCGCGATCCCCCCGCGCTCGGTGTACTTCACCGCATTCGCGAGCAGATGCCACAGACAGCGGTGCAGCTTGGCGCTGTCGGTGAAGGCGTGGCCCACGTCCGGCGCGCAGACGATATCTAAGGTCAACCCCTTCTCCGCCGCCAACGGCACGAACTCCCGGGTGACCGCCGTGAGGAACTCCGCCACGCTGAAGGACTCGAGGGCGAGCGAGGTGGTGCCGGCCTCGACCTTGGCGAACTCCAGCGTGTCGGTCACGAGCGTGAGCAGGTGCATGCCGGCGCCGCGGATCTTCCCGAGGTCGGGGCGCAGGGCCGCGGGCGCTTCCTCCTCCACCATCTCCGCGTAGCCGAGGATGTGATTGAGGGGGGTGCGCAGCTCGTGGCTCATCACCGCGAGGAAGCGGCTCTTGGCGCGGCTGGCGGCGAGCGCGCCGTCGCGCGCGACCAGCAGCTCCTGATTCAACTCCGCCAGCTTCCGCTGGCCGGCCTGCAGTTCGGCGATGTGGCGCTCCAGCTCGCGGGCGGCGCGCAGGTAGCGGTTGACCAACAAGGTGAGGAGGCCGAGTCCGCCGAGACCCAGGCCGACGAGCAAGAGGAGCGTGCCGCGCAGCCCTTCCCGCATCGCCGCCTCCGCCCGGTCCATCGGCAGCCGGACTTCCAGCACACCGCGCACGTCGCCGACCTGCCAGTCGCGGCGCGGACTGTCGGCGTGGGAGTTGTGGCAGTCCACGCAGGCGCGCCGCATGCGGTCGGCAACCGCGTAGCGCAGGACCGGGCGGCCGCCGACGGTCTCGAAGCGGGAGAAAGGCTCGTCGGGCCGCGCCTGAAAACTGATCCAGGCGGCCTTGCCGAAGTCGTCGCGCAGGCCGCCCGTCGCGGCGCGCCAGGGAAAGGGAAACGGACTGTAGAGCCGCGTCTCGGCGCCCGTGCCATGCCCGCCGATGCGCTCGCCGAGCAGCATGCTCAAGGTCGCGGGTAGGGGAATCGCCCCATCCTTGCCCACGTAGTCGTGCGTGACCAGGATGCCTTTCGAGCGCACCGTCTCCACGACCTCCGAGGTATAGACGGTGCGGAATTCGGCCAGCGCCTGCGCGTAGAGCTCGGCGTCGCGCACGGTCTTGAACTCGATCAGCCCGCGGACGAAGCCGTCGAGGTGCAGCACCAGGAGCGTGGCGCCGGCGAGGGCGACGACGGCGGCGGCGCGCACGGGACGGCGCAACACCGCGTGCCGGAGGGCGTCGAAGGTCATGGATGGTACCCGACCGGTGTCAGCGTTTAACCTTAGTTACCCGCGTGCCCGCGCGGTCCTTGCCCGCCGCCAGCGCGCTCCTGCCGTTGTCGCGGATCATGCGGCAGATGCCCTCGACCAGTTCGGCCGCGGGCACCGAGCCCTTCTGGAAGACGCGCTGCACGTAGCCCTGAAGCTGCGTGCGGTCCGCGACGCTCAGGTCCTTCGCGGTCAGCACGATCACCGGCACGCTGCCCCCCTCCGGGCGGCGCCGCAACTCGTGGACGAACTGGAAGCCGTCCATCTCCGGCATCATCAGATCGAGCAGGATGACCGACGGCCGGTCCTCCTCGAACCGGGCCAGTCCGACGCGCCCGTTCTCGGCCTCGCTCACCGTCCAGCCCGCGCCCACGAGCTGCCGGCCGAGGACCAGCCGGACGTCCGGGTCGTCGTCCACCAGCAGGATGCGGGACGGCGTCGTCGGATGGTAGCGCTGAAGGATCGCGACCAGTTGCTCGCGGTCCACCGGCTTGGTGAGAAAGTCGGAGACGCCCAGGGCGAAGCCGAGAGCGCGGTTCTGCTCCATGGTCACCATGACGATGGGAATGGAGGCGAGGGCGGGATCGGCCTTGAACGCCGCGAGCACGGCCCAGCCGTCCATTTCCGGCATCAGCACGTCGAGCGTGACCGCGACCGGGCGGCACTCGCGGGCGAGGCGCAGACCCTCGGGCCCCGACAGCGCGGGGACGACCGTGAAGCCGTCCTTCGCGAGCAGGCGGCTCATGAGGTCGTGCACGCTGGGATCGTCGTCGATCACCAGCACGCGGTGGAGGTCGGTCCCCGCCGTGGCCGCTGCGCCGCCGCCGGGCGCCCCGCCGCCGGGCACCATGCCGGCGACCGCCGCCTCCGCGGTCGCCTTCCCCGCGCGCACACCCGCCGGCAGGCGCAGCGTGAAGCACGACCCCTTGCCGAGTTCGCTCGTGACCGTAATGTCGCCCCCCATCATGTTGCAGAACTTGCGGCTGATCGCGAGCCCGAGCCCGGTGCCGCCGAACTTGCGCGTCGTCGAGGCCTCGGCCTGCGTGAACGCCTGGAACAGCTTGCCGAGCTGCTCCGGCGTCATCCCGATGCCGCTGTCGCGCACGGCGATCTCGAAGACCTCGTCCGCGCCGCCTCCGCCGCCCCCGCCGCCCCCGCTGCGCCGCGCATCGAGCGTGATCGTCCCGTGATCGGTGAACTTGCTGGCGTTCGACAGCAGGTTGAAGAGGCACTGGCGCAGGCGCGTGAGGTCGGTGTGGATGGCGCCGAGATCGGGCGTACACCGCAGCTCCAGCACGTTCGAATTCTTGTCGAGGAGGGGCTGGACCGTGGCGACGACTTCGCCGATCGTGGCGGCGAGGTCGAAGGTCTCGGGGAAGAGGTCCATCTTCCCGGCCTCGATCTTGGAGAGGTCGAGGATGTCGTTGATGAGCGCGAGCAGGTGCTTGCCGGCGGTGCGGATTTTCGTCAGATCGCCGAGATAGCTGGCGTGGCCGTTCTCCTCGGCGTCCTCCTGCAGCATTTCGCTGTAGCCGATGATGGCGTTGAGCGGCGTGCGCAGCTCGTGGGACATATTGGCAAGGAAGGCGCTCTTGGCGCGGTTGGCAGCCTCGGTGGCGTCCATGGCCACGCGCAACGCCTCCTCGCCGCGCCGGCGTTCGAAGACGCGGCCGAGCTGCGCGCCGACGTTCGACATCGTCTGGTGCAGCGCGTCGGAGAGGCGGACCGATTGCGTGGTGAAGAACTCCAGGACGGCGACGACCTCGCCGCCGACCACCACCGGGAAGGCGAAGCCGGCCTTGATGCCGAGCGTGCGGGCGAGGCGCGCGCGCGGGAGGCTCAGGTCGGAGGTGTCCTCGGTGAACCAGGCCGGGCGGCCGGTGTCGAGCACGCGGCCGGGCATGCCGCTGCCGCGTGCGAAGACCGTGGTCTCGGTGAGGCGACGCAGTTCGTCGTAGGCGCCGCCCTCCGGCACGTGCCAG
>JACRIP010000254.1 GCA_016220045.1 Planctomycetota bacterium | reverse complement strand
GCACAAGCTGCTCATCGACTACGTCCGCCGCGACCCCACCAAGCGCTCCGCCCGCGACGACTACCTCGCCGCCCGGCTCGGCGTGCCGGTTCCGCCCGGCGGCTTCGTGGTCTGGCAGAACCGCCTGGTCTCCACGGAGGAGAAGACCCAGCGCGAGGCCGGGCACGTGCGCTGGGCCGGCCTCTGGATCACCAAGGACGAGCTGGTCAACTTCGCGCAGAAGGGTTTCGTCAAACAGGACGGGCGCTGGCTGCCCAAGGCGGAGGCCGATCTTCTCGCGCAGGGCTACCGCAAGTACAAGGATAAGTGGTATACCCGAGAAGAGTTGGCCGCCCTCCACGCCGACTGGGAGAACGCCTGGGAACTCGAGACCGCGCACTTCGCGATCCGTACCAACAACCCCGAGGAGTTCCTGGCCGAACTGGCGGCGATCCTGGAGGAGGACTACCGGAACTGCAAGGAGGTCTTCGGCAAGGAGCCGAGCGGCAAGAAGATGAACGTCTACGCCTTCCGCACCTTCGAAGACTACCGCAACTGGTGCATCAAGGAGAAGGCCGAGGCCCAGCTCCGCGCGCACGGCTACGCGATCGGCGCGCGCAACTACTGCTGCGGCTACGACGCGCTGAAGTCGAAGGACAGCTTCCTCTCGACGATGGTCCACGAAGGCTGCCACCTCTTCTATGCCCGCGCCTATCCGGGGAGCGATGCGCCCTCCTGGTATCACGAGGGCATGGCGACGAACTTCGAGGGCTACACCTGGGACGGCAAGAAGCTGGCGTTGAACTTCGTCTCGAAGTGGCGGCTGCCGTGGATCAAGCAGGCGCTCAAGACCGGGAACTACATGCCGCTGGCGCAGTTCCTGGACGGGGACGCGGGTGCGGCGATCAACAAGGGGGTGGCGGACAGCACGCTTTTCTACAGCACGGCGTGGAGCCTTTTTTATTTTCTCAACCACACGGACAGTCCGGACCTGAAGGTCAAGTGGCAGAAGCTGCGCGACCTGTACGACTCGGGGGCGGGGCGCGCCCAGAAGCTCTCGCCGTCCGGGCTCTTCAAGAGCGTGTTCGGCGACGACCTCGGGGCGCTCGAAGCGGCGTGGAAAGCGGCGACGCTCGCGATTCCGGGAGGGTAGGCCTGCTCGCGAGCGGGACGGGAGCCGGTGGCGCCCGTGGGCCACGGACGCGCACGGCGGTTTGGGGGTTTGGATGTTTGGATCCCTACTGCTGAGAATCGTGAAACCTCGTCCGCAATTCAGGGCACCGTAATCACCCAATCACCCGATCACCCAATCACCCAATCACCCAATCGGCACGCCGAGGCCGCGTCGGTCCCGATCCATCTCGGGGCCTTCGAACTCTTCGTCCTTTCCGATGGCCGGTTCCGGCTGGACGGTGGCGCCATGTTCGGCGTGGTTCCCAAGGTCCTGTGGAAGAAGCGCGCGCCGCCCGACCGGCTCAACCGCATCCACCTCGGGCTGAACTGCCTGCTCATCCGGGACGGCGGGCGACTCACCCTGATCGATGCCGGCATGGGAACCAAGGACGACACGCGCTTTCGGCGCATGTTCGCCCTGCGCCAGGATCCGCCCCTCGCCGGCGCCCTCGCGCGGATCGGTGTCGCACCCGAGCAGATCGACCGCGTGATCCTGACCCATCTGCACTTCGACCACACCGGCGGCAGCACCCGCGTCGGCCCCGAGGGCACGCCGATCCCGACCTTTCCGCGCGCCCGCTACACCGTCCAGCGCGGCGAGTGGGAAGACGCGACCCACCCGACCGAACGCACCCGCGCCAGCTACCTCGGCGCCAATTTCCTCCCCCTGGCGGAGCGCGGCGTGGTCGATTTCGTCGAGGGCGACGCCGAGATCGCCCCCGGCGTGCGCGTCGTGGTCACCGGCGGCCACACGCGGCATCATCAGGCGGTCACCTTGGAGTCGTGCGGTCGCCGCGCGATCTTCTGGGGCGACCTGATCCCGACCTCGGCCCACGTCGACTATCCGTACATCATGGGCTACGACCTCGATCCGGTGCAAACGCTCGCGAAAAAAAAGGAGCTTTTGCCGCGCGTGGTCGAGGAGGGCTGGCTCTCGGTCTGGGAGCACGATGCGGCGCGGCCGTGCGGACGCATCCGCTTCGAGGGCAAGCGCGCGGTCGTCGAGCCGTGGACCGACGGGCACGCCCCGCCGCCCGGCGACGGGGTCGGAGCGGCTCCGGGCCGAGCCTGATCCGGGCGAAGAACGCGACGACGCGAGTCTCCGTTCCCCGAGCCTGACCCGAAAGATCGGCCTTTCGGCTGGGGCGTAGGTTCGCCGGCGGAGGCGCTTCCGACAGGCCCGCCGCGGACGGTGGACCTGGCGGAACCCGTGGTTTTGTAGGGGCGGGCCTTGTGCCCGCCCCCTGGTGGCATGGCCGACAAACGTCCGCGGCCGAGTAGGAGGTGCCGTCATGAGAGGGATCGCCCTGACCGTCGCATTCGCCACCATCCTGGCCGGCGTGGGAACACTCCCGGCCGACGAGCCGCCGCACCGGCAGAACGCGCCGGGCGCGGCGGAGCCCTGGTCCGACGCGCGCGTCGAACGCGAACTGGCTACGGTGATCGCCGGGGCCGAGACGGACGCGCGCCGGGCCTTCGACGCGCTCGCCGCCGCGCCGCCCGAGCGCGTGGTCGCCCCGCTGGCGCGCGCGCTGCGCCGGAGCGAGCCGTACCCGCGCGTGATCGCCGCCGACCTGCTCGGCCGCCTGCGTCACCCCGGCGCCATCGAGCCGCTGGTCGGGGCCGCGCTCGCCGACCCGGTCGGCAAAGTCCGCGACCTCGCCGTCGCCGGCCTCGCCCGCCTCCAGGGCCCCGAAGCCGCCTGGCCTTTCATCGACGCCCTGGGCGCCCGCGACCCCGCGCGCCGCATCTTCGCCGCGCGCGCTCTCGGCGCCTTCGGCAATCCTCACGCCATTCCGGTCGTCATCACGCGGCTGTCGATGGTCTGGGGCGCCTCGAACCGCGGCTTCGTGCAGATCGGGCAGCAGGTCACCTACGTGCGGGACTACGACATCGAGATCGCCGCCAACGCCGCCATTGCCAACCCCAGCACCGGCGTGGTCGGCACCGGCATCGTCGAAGACGTGAAGGTGCTGAAGATCACGCGCGACGTCGAAATTGTGGAGCGCGCGGCGCTGGGGCAGGCGCTCGGCGCGCTGACCGGCGCCGATTTCGGCGACAACGCCGACGCCTGGGCGGCGTGGTGGAAGACCAACCGCGCGGAGGTGCTCGGGCGGTACGCGGCGGAGCGCGCGGCGGAGCGGAGTACGGCGGAGGCCGGGGAGGTCTTCGCCGAAGCTTGGCGCGCGGAGGCGTCGGGCGCGCTCGCGACGGCGCTGCACGGCTATGCGCGGGTGGTACGGGAGTTCCCGCAGACGCGATTCGCGGCGATCGCGGGCACGCGGCTGGGGACGTTGGAAGCCCGGCCCGACCTCGCGGAGCGGACGGCGGCGGAGTCGGAGGAGGCCGCCTGCAAGGGGCTGCTCGGCCGGGCGCGCTCGTATCTCGCGAACGGCAAGCGGGCGGAGGCCGCGGCGGCGCTGCGGACGCTGCTGGCGAAGTACCCGCAGTCGGACTTCGTGAACGAGGCGAAGCGGTTGCTCGCGGACTGTGAGGCGGCGCCGGCGGGCGCCGGGCCGGGGCGGTGAGCCCGACGTCCATCGTGGATTGCGGGTGGGTGTGGCTGCCTCGCGACGGCAGGCATTGGGGAACCTGAGAAGTCGCCTCCGGCAAGCCCAGAAACCGTCGGTCCGGCACGCAGGCCGTTCGTGGTTCCGGCTACAGGGGCTGTCGCAACAGCCTCCGGCCGGGCCACCCCGGGGCGGACTCCGGTGTCCGCCCGGGGGTGGCCGCTTGCGACCTCGCCTGAAAGCCCTACCGCCCCCGCGGCGCCCAGCTCGCCCGCCGCGCCCACACGCTGTCGGGGTATGCCGTCATCAGCCGGTTCCAGGCCGTCGCGAATTCACCGGGCCGCTCCTCTAGTGCGTGCGCCGCGCCCAGCCAGTAGAGCGCCTCCGGGGCGGCTTCCGAGTTCGGCGCCGCCGCCGCGATCTCCGCGAGCGCCACCGCCGCCGCCGCGTAGCGCCGGGTCCCAAACAGACGATACCCCTGTTGCAGCGCCAGGGCCGTGCGGTGGCGTACGGCATTTCCCGGATCGAGCGCCAGGAGCCGCTCCAGGTGCTCCTTCAGGCTCGCGGCGAAGACCTCGTCCCCCTCGGCGCCCGCCGCGATGTACGCGCGGCAGAGCCCCAGGAGCGCCGGTTTCAGCCGGCCGTGCCGGTCCTCCGCATCGTATTCGAGCACCGCGAGCCACGCCGTGGTCGCCGCCTGGAACCGCTGCTCCGCCCAGCACAGTTCCGCCAGCTCCGCCTGGGCGAGCACGTCCTGCCGCCCGGCAGGCGCCAGCTCCGCAATCCGGCGATGGGCGGCCAACGCATCGCGCACCGCGGCTTCCAGCTCGGCGGGCGCGTAGCAGCCGGTGAGGATGCGCAGGATCGAGAAGCCGGAGGAAGCCTCGAACAGGGCGAGGAAGGCGACCGGGGTCCAGCGCACGTCAAAGCGGCGCGCCAGATCGGCGTCGCGGACGGAGTCCGCGCGCACCGGAATGACGGCCGCGGCGAGGAAGCGGACCAGACCCGGGTCGGCGTAGGTCTCGCCCAGCATGCGCGCCGAGGCGCCACATGCCGGGGCCGTGAATTGAATCAGGAGCGGGAGGCCCGTACGACTCGCCTCGGCGCCGGCGGCCTTCAGCTCCGTG
>JACRIP010000253.1 GCA_016220045.1 Planctomycetota bacterium | reverse complement strand
CTTTTCGGCCGTCGCCTGGGAGGGATGATGCTTCCGCGTCGGCTCCGTAATCGCCCAATCACACAATCGCCAAATCGCCCAATCGAAGCACCTCCAGACGTGCGCTTGGGTTTCGGGCATCGCCCGACCTGAGTCTCTGTGGTTCCGTCCGTTGCGACCCCGCTCGCTGCGACTCCCCTCCCGTTGTCGCGAATCGCGACACCTGTCGCGAAATCACGCGGACAAACTAAGTGCCGCGGGCGCAGGCGCGCGCCGGCAGGACGCGGGGCACGATTGGATCCCTGCAGAGCGCAAGCCCTTAGGGAGGGGGCGAGAATCCGGCCCGGGGCGTGCGAGGAGTGCGGGAGCGGAAGCGGAGGCCAAGGAAGAGAGTGCCGCCGCAGACGAGTGGTCCGCCCCGCGGGCGTCGAGTGTTTTCGGGCCGCGTACCGACCGACGCCCGGATGCGTACGACCGAACGAAATCGGGGATCCACCCTCTGGTGGAGGAAGTCATGAGCTTGACGAATGGGAAGAAGCGAACGATTCTGGTCGTGGATGACGAAGAGCCGATCCGTTTCATGCTGTCGGAGGCGCTGCAGGAGCAGGGGTATACCGTGGTCCTGGCGAGCAGTGCGGAGGAGGGAATCACCCGGCTGGGGCAACAGCGGATCGACGTGATCCTGACCGACCTGCACCTGCAAGGGCTGTCCGGGCTCGATCTCTTGCGCCTGGTACGCGACCACAGCTACGATGCGCCGGTCATCCTGATGACGGCGTACTCGAGCGTCTATTCGGTCGAGACCGCCGCGCGCTACGGCGCGTACGGGTATCTGGCGAAGCCCTTTGAGCTGCCGGCGGTCTGGGATCTGGTGCGGCGCGCCTGCGCGTGCGTGCGACCGAGCGCGACCGACCGGGCGACGCGCGCCACGACGCGCGGGTGACCGGCTACGAGATCAGCTTGGGCGACTTGAGGACCTCGAGCGCGATCGGGACGATGGCGGGGTCGTACAGCGACCCCATGCCGCGGGTCATCATGACGATGATCGCCGCCGGGTCCTTGCGCGGCCGGTGCGGCCGGTCGGAGGACATGCCGACCGCGGACTCGGCCACCGCGAGCAGGCGCCCAAGGTAGGGGATATCCCCGCCCTGCAGGCGATCGGGGTATCCCTTGCCGTCGAAGCGCTCGTGATGCGAGCGCACGGCCGCCACCACGCTCTCCGGCAGGTCCATCGTGCGCACGATCTCCGCGCCCACCACCGTGTGCTGCTCCACCAGCGCCCGCTCCTCCGGGCTCAGCTCGTCGGACTTGCGCAGCACCGGCGCCGGCACCTTCAGGTTGCCGATGTCGTGCAGCGTGGCCGCCAGCGCGAGGCACTTCTGCTGGTTGGCCTCCATGTGCATGGCGTCGGCGATGAGCAGCGCGAACTGGCGCACTCTACGGGAATGTCCGTAGAACTCGCCGAACTCGAGGAGGGAGACGAGGCGGTCGATGACGCGTTCGAGGGCGGGCTGGTCGACGAGTTCGCGGCGCAGGGCCGCGCTCGCGGAGGCGGGCAGCCCGCCGGACGACCCGGCGCCGGTCAATCCTTCGGCGAGGAGCGCGGCGGTGGCGGGGAGCGGCGCGGTCGGGATCGACTCGGCGTAGAGCGCCGGGAAGGGCGCCTGCTCGGTCTTGAGGCTGCCGTCGTCGTCGTCGTCCGTGTCGCCGGCGAGGTCGCGCAGCGGATCGGGGGCCAGGGGCGGCGGAATCTCCGCGGTGCGCGCCGTCGGACGATCGACCACGACCACGTGCCGGGTGGGGCGGCTGGTGCGCCGCGTGCCGCCGGCCTTGCGGCGGCCGGTGTCGCCGCCGCCGGTGCGGCGCGGCGCGGGCTCGGTCGGGGGCTCACCCGAAGTCGTATCGCCCTCGCGCGCGCCGCCGGAGCGGGGCGGCGGAGGGGAGGGCGGCGCGACGGCGGCGGCGGGGGAGCGGGAGGCCCGGGGCGCTCCTTCCGGCCCTTCGAAGCGGATCGAGATCTTGCCGACCTTGAGCTGGTCGCCGGGCGCGAGCGGGCCCTCGGTGATCTTCTTTCCATTGACCAGCGTCCCGTTGCGGCTTCCCAGGTCGCGCACCACGAAGCGTCCGTCTACGATTTTCACCTCACAGTGGTGCTTGGAGACCGAGGAGGTCTCGATGCGCAGCGCGCAGTCCGGGTTGCGCCCGATCACGACGGGGCGGGGGCCGACCTCGACGGCCAAGCCCTGGGCCGGGGCGTCGAGGACCACCAAGCGGGCGACCGGCACGGTGTAGGCTCCGCGAGCAGAGGGTCGAGCGTCGGCGATCCACGTCGTCGTCGAGGTCGTCGTCGTGAGCGGGGCTGTGGTCCCGGATGATAGCACGCGCGCGGCGGAGGCGGCAAGCGCGAAGCGCCCGCCCCCGGTTTCTCGATTGGCAGGACCGCCGCCGGGCGTTAGAATCCCCCCTTCGCCCCGGCACGGCCTCGACCGCCGGGCGGCCCCGCGCGCACGCCGGCTCGCAGCTACGGCCTATTCCCGAGGTGCATCCATGGCCTCCGCCCCTCCCCCCGCCGCCGGCCCCGCGCATCGGGACCCGCGCACGCTGCTCGCGCTCGCCGTCGCCGTCGTCGCGCTGGCGGCCGCCGCGATCATCTGGTACGGACGCGCCGGGTCCGCGCGCGACCTCGCGCTGCTCCGCGCCGCGCCGGCCTGGGAGGAGCGCGTGAACGCCGCCCTCCGGCTCGGACGGGCGCGCCGGCGCGACGCCGCCCCCGCCCTGGTCGCCGCCCTGCTCGGGGATCCGTCGCAGCGCGTGCGCGCCAACGCCCGCTGGGCGCTCCGCGAAATCACCGGCCAGCCCTGGGGACTCGACGAGGCCGCGTGCGTCGCGTGGTGGGAGCGCGGTGAGCGGGAGTTCGCCCGCGGCGCGGAGCTCCCCGAGCTGGGGCGCCCGGCGCCGCCGGCGCCGCTTCCGCGCCCGGTTCCCCTCGAAGCCCGCCTCGAATTCGCCGCCGCGCCCGGTACGCCGGACCGCGACCACCCGGTCCGCCTGACCGTCACGCTCCAGCTCAAGAACGTGGGCGCGGCGCCCCTCCGCGTGGAGACCCTGCCGGTCGAATCCTACGACGTCGTCGAGGTGGGCGCTGGGGGCGCCATCATCACGGTGGTGGAGCCGACCCCGCCCCTCTCCTTCGTCGAGGTCGAGGTCGAGCTGAACCCGCCTGCCGCCGGCGGGGTCACGGCGACCCCGCTGCGCCAGGGGCTCTCCCTCGCCGGGACGGAGATTCCGGCGGGCGGGCAGACCGCGATCGAGTTGGAATTCCTGCTGACGCGGCCGGCGACGGCGCTGCGCGCGCACGTCCTGCCGACGAGGCTGCTCGTGCGCGCGGGCGAGACCGCCGGCACGGTCGGCATCGGCCCGCTCGCGGCGCGGGACGCGTCCCCCTCCAAATAGGGCGTTTGCCGCATGCCGTCGACGGTTCCAGCCGGCGGCCCGGACGCCGCCGCCGCCGCCCCTCCGACCGCCCGCATCGCCGTGGCGCGCGACCGGGCCTTCGCCGGCCCCTCCCCAACGGCGCTCGACGCGCTCCGGCAGGCCGGCGCCGAACTCCTCTTCTTCAGCCCGCTCGACGACCTGCTCCTGCCCGAGCGGGTCGGGCTCGTCCTGCTGCTCGGGGAGGAGATCCCGGCCCATCTCGCCGCGCTCGAAGGCAACGTCGCCATGCGCCGCGAGCTGCGCGTCGGCATCGGCGAATTCCTGCCGGTGTACGCCGAGGGGGCCGCGGTCCTCTATCTCGCGCGCGACGTCGAGCTTCCGGACGGCACGACCTGCAAGGCCGTCGGCGGCCTGCGGGCGCGGGTGCGCGCGCGGGCGCCGCGGGGCGACGCTCCCCCCGACGCACGGCCCGAGCGCCCGGCGACCCTCCGCGCCATCCGCGACACGTGGCTGTGCGCCGCAGGCACGGAATGGCCGGCCGTCCCCGCCCCGGCCGGGGAATTCGTGGAGTTCGGGCCGGAGGTGCGGGTCGGCTTCGAGCGGCGCGCGTCTGCGTGGGCGCCGGCCCAGCCGGCCGGACTGTGCTTCCGCGAGGTGATCGCGCTGGAAGCGCACGCGCTGGACGGCGCGCCGGCCTGGCTCGTGGAGGCGCTCGTGCGCCGGGCCGCGCGCCGTGGCGCCGAGGAGGGGGAAGGGGCGGGCTAACGGGCGCTCAGCATCCGCCGCACCGCGGCGATCTGGCCCTTGTGTGCCGCCTCGTGGTCCACCAGGTGGTAGAGGATCCAGCGCACGGTGAAGACCTTGTGCAGGTCCTCGCCCACGTACTCGCGACGCTGGTCGAGTTCGCCGACGCCGAACGCCGCCAGTCGTTTCCGCGTCTCCGCGCGCACCGCGTCGAGGACCCCCAGGAATTCGGCGAGCGGACGCGGGCCGGGATCGGCCATCACGCCGCCCGCGCGCAGCATCTCCGGCAGGAACGGCGCCGGATCCGCGATGCGGCACACGTCGCCCAGGATCCAGTCCGCCTCGGCGAAGGCGACATGGCGCAGCAGTCGCCCGATCGGGTTGCCCGCGGCCGGCGGCGTCCAGGCGAGGTCTTCCGCGGTGAGCTCCGCCACCTGCTCCTTGAGCTGCCGCCGCACGTCCTCCAGCGCGGCCACCCACATCCCGAGCTCGCCGTCGTACCCCGCCGCCGGCTCCAGCAATCTCATGAATTCCCGCATCGCCGGCTCTCCTCCACACGGGTGATCCGCTCGTCAATCCGCCAGCTCGCACGTCGGGCGCGCGCCCGAAACCCGGGGTGCCAGGGATCAGGGATCAGTCCGACATCTGATGCTGGATCCGCGCGTCCATGAGACCCTAAACGCCTGAACGTCCAAACCCCAAAACTTCGCCCGCCATGCGGCGCGCGAACCGGCTCAGATCGTCGAGCCCGGTATAGAGCAGCGGCACCACCACGAGCGACACGACCGTGGACGCCAGGAGCCCGCCCAGGATCGCCCGCCCCAGCGGGTAGTACGGTATGCCCATGATGTTCGAATCCCCCACGGCCATCGGGATCAGCCCGACGATCGTGGTGAGGGCGGTCATCCAGATCGGCCGGAAACGCGCCTCCCCGGCCTCCAGAATCGCCGCGCGCCGGTCCCAGCCCGCCGCGCGCAGGCGATTGATGGCGTCCACCAGCACGATCGCGTTGTTCACCACGACCCCCACCAGCACGATGATGCCGATCGACGCCATCATGTCGAGCGGCGTCCCGGTCGCCCACATCGTCCAATACACTCCGCTGAACGCAAACGGGATCGCGGCGAGCACCGCGAGCGGCAGGAGCAGCGACTCGAAGAGCAGCCCCATCAGCAGGAAGATGAACACGATCGAGAGCAGGATGGCGAAAATAAAACTCTCCGCGTTCTCCTGCATGCGCGAGAACCGCGTTCCCTTGTCCCAGGTGTAGCCGCGCGGCAGGGCGAGATCGCCGAGGGCGCGGTCGAGGGTGCGCGAGAACTCCTCCAGATCGTCCTTGCGGGTCTGGATGCGCACTTCGAAGGTCGATTTGCGGTTTTCGCGGACGATCGTACCCGGCCCCTTCCCGAGCGTGAAGTCGGCGACGGCCGAGAGGGGGACTTCGCGCCCGGCCGAGTTGTAGACGCCGACGCCGCGCAGGAGGTCGAGGGACTCGCGCACCTCCTCGGAGAAGCGCACGCGCATCGGCAGGGAGCGGCCGCCGGCGACGAATTCGGGGAGCATGCTGCCGCGCAGCGCGTAGGCCACGGTGGCGCCGACCGCCCAGGAATCGATCCCCTGTTTGCGGGCGAGGCCGCGGTCGACGGTCACGTGGATCTCGCGCCCGCCGCCTTCGAGCTCGGTATCGACCCCGAGCACGCCGGGCAGGTCGCGCACCCGTCGGCCGACCTCCTCCCCGAGCTCGAGCAGGGTCTGGGTATCCTCGCCGTGCAGCCGCAGCGTCACGCCGTTGTCCTGCGCGTCCGAGTTCTTCCAGTTGACCCGCAGCTCCACGCCGGGCAGCGTCGGGAGTAGGGCCTTGACCCGATCGATGACCTCCTCGACGCGGTAGCCCGCCTCGGCCTGCGAGCGCAGGAAGAGACCGACCCAGGCGCGGTTCTCGCGAAAGGAGACGAAGAGGTCGCGCAGCGAGAGTTCGGCGCGATGGGCCAGGAGCAGCTCTTCCAGGCGTTCCACCTGGCGGTCGGCGTCGTCGAGGGTGAAGTGCTCGGGGAAGCGGAGGTTGAGGGAAACGGTGCCGGGGTGTCCCTCGACCGCGTCGACCTTCTTGACGTGCGTCCAGGGATACCAGGTGGCGGCGAAGAGGGCGACGATGAGGAGGGCGGCGTCGAGGCGCCGGTCGAGGGTCCATGCCAGGCACATGCCGTAGATGTGGCGCGCCCACGCGATGAGGCGGGGCTCGCGCGGGAGCCCGCTGCCGCCGACGGTGCGGGCGGCGAGCGGGACGAAGACCAGGGCGACGAGGAGGGAGGCGCCGAGCGCCCAGCAGACGGGCGCGCCCAGGCGTCCCATGTAGAAGCGGAACTCGGCGCTGTCGCTCATGAGCGCGAGCGGCAGGAAGACCACGATGGTGCTCCCGGTGGAGAGCACGATCGCGAGGGCGACTTCGCCGGCGCCGCGGACCGAGGCTTCGGCGCCCTGGGCGCCGAGCTGACGCAGGCGGTAGATGTTCTCGACCACGACGATCGAGTTGTCCACCAGCATGCCGACGGCGAGGGTGAGGCCCATGAGCGTGATCAGGTTCAGGGTCTCGCCGGTGAAGTACAGGATGCCGAGGGTGATCAGGAAGGAGGCGGGGATCGAGAGCGCGACGATGAGGGTCATGCGCACGCGGAAGAGGAAGAGGAAGAGCACGAGCACGGCCAGGACGCCGCCCTGCCAGGCGGAGGAGACGAGGTTGTCCACCGCTTCGCCGATCCACTGGCCCTGGTCGAAGAGCACGGCGCAGGAGAGGTCCGCGAGGTCGGCCTCGCGCGGGATCTCCTGCTCGACGACGCGGCGGACGGCCTTGCACACGGCTACGGTATTCGCCGTAGATTCGCGGTAGATGGCGACGGTGACGGCGGGGCGGCGGTCGATGCGGGTGACGCGCTCGCGCAGGGAGGCGGTGATGCCCACTTCGGCGACCTCGGAGAGGCGCACGCCGGGGGCGACCGGGAGGTTGCGGATGGCGGCGAAATCGTCGAGGCGGGCGACGGAGCGCACGAGGTAGCGGCGGCCGCCGTCCTCGACCACGCCGCCGGCGAGGGTGAAGTTGGCGGAGCGGAGCTGCTGGACCAGGCCGTAGACGTCGAGGTGGCGGGCCTTCACGCGCACGGGGTCGAGGTCGATGGTGACCACCTGATCGACCAGGCCGTCGAGTTCGACCTTGGCGACGCCGGGGAGGCGTTCGAGGAGCGGCTTGATGCGTTTCTCGATGCGCGTATAGGGGTCAGCCCCGATGCGGGGGGCGGCGGCGGCGGCGGGCGCCGATTCGCCGGGCGCGGGCCCGAGGGCGATGCCCATCCACACCACGGGGGCGTCGTTGATGTCGTTCTTCCAGACGAAGTAGCGGTCGGCTTCGGCGGGGAAGCGGGGGCGGACGCGGTTGAGGCGATCGGTGACCTCGGAGTAGGCGAGCCCCATGTCGGCCTGGGGCTGGAAGCGGAGGGAGACCTGGCAGCCGTTCGAGGAGGAGGTGGTGCGGATCTGGCGCACGTGGCGCAGGGTGCCGAGGGCCTCCTCGAGCGGGTGGGCGATCGACTCCTCGACCTCCCGGGGATTTGCCTGAGGGTAGGGGATCCAGATGCCGAGGTGGGGCGGGGTGAAGCCGGCGGGCATCAATTGCACGGGCATGCGCGCGTAGGCGACGGCGCCGACGAGGAGGGCGGCGACCAGGACCATGGAGACGGTCACGGGCCGGCCGAGCGCG
>JACRIP010000252.1 GCA_016220045.1 Planctomycetota bacterium | reverse complement strand
GTGGCGCTGCGCCGCATTGCCGCGCAGTACCCGGGTACGGCGAATGCCGCACGCTGCATTCCGTATGCGGAGGACGTGCGGCGCGGGTTGGCGATGGCGTCGGCGGACATTCTGCCGCTGGTGGTCCTGTCGGCGGCGACGCCGGAGGCGCGCGCGCAACTCGAAGCGGCGTTGGCGCCGTTGGCGTGGAGCGGGGAGTTCGTGGGGAAGCTGGCCTGGGCGCCGGCGGCGACGGCGGAGGACCTGATGGCGATTGCGGGCGCGGCGGCGGGGTCGCGGGTGCTGGTGATCCAGCCGGACACGTTCGGGCAGCAGGGGAAGGTGTTGGCGGAGACGGCGGCGACCGACGCGGCGGGGCTGCGGGCGGTGCTGGCCGCGGGGCTGGCGAGGTTCGTGCCGGAGAGCAAGGACTCGATGCGTCACGTCAAGGAGGGGGAGCGTCGCGGCGTCCACTGGGAGGGCGAGATCCCGGTCACCGATCCGGGGGGAAGGAGGTAGGGGGGGCGGAGTAGGACTCGACCGCTACATCCCCCACGGCTCTTCGTAGACCAGCAGCTTGGCGAAGGCGCGCGCGAAGGTCGCGCCGATCTCGGGGCCGAAGAAATTCATGTCGGCCTCGTAGCCGCCGGTCCGGGACATCTCGGGACTGGTGAAGTACCCGAGATGGTCGTTGGCGAGGCCGACGAGCAGGACGTGCGCCGGGCCGCGCGCGGCGAGCTGCGCGCGCAGCGGCAGACCCAGGCCCACGCACATTTCGCCCGGGATCATCGCCAGCACCGAGTCCTGGATCTGCACCGTCTGCAAGAGCGTGGTGCGCGGCATGATGATGGACTTCGGCGTACGTGGCAGCTCGACTTCGGCGAGCGCGCCCTTGAGGAACGCGGTGTCGGCGGTCGGCGTCGCCTGCGCCACCTTCCACGCCTCCGCCGCCAGGAGTTCACCGTAGGCTTTCACGCGCGCGAAATCGTCCGGCGCGTCGGGCGCCCGCGGCGATTGGTCGCCTTCGTCCGCCTGCGCGAAGAGCGCGTGCCCGCCCGGACCCAGGCGGGCCTCCAGCGCGTCGCAAAGCGCGCCGGGGAAATCGGCGGAGATCCGCATGTTCTCGCCGCCGAGGATCGTCGGGTGGGCGGCGTAGTTGACGAGAATGCCGCGCGGCGTGCCGTCGGGGCGGTCGACGCGGAGCACGGCGAGCTGCGGATCGATGGGGCCGCCGTGGATGCGGCGGTTACGGTTGAGGTGCGGCACCGAGCCGACGCCGATGCCGAGGCGGGCGGGGGCGAGGTCGGCGTCGGCCGCGCGTACGGCCGCTTCCGCCCGCGCGAGCACGAGGGCGTAGAGCGCAGGGTCGAAGGGGCCCATCGCGATCTGCCAGTGGAGCTGGCGCGTCAGGCCGCCGGGCCCGGAATGATCGTGGGTGGCGGAGAGGATGAAGTTCTCGCGCGCGAGCCCGAGGTCCGTGCCGACGCGGGCCAGGAGGTCGCGGCGCACGCTCTTGATCACGCCGATCAGGTCGAGAATGACCCAGGCGATCTTGCGCTCGCCGTTGGCGATCACGACGGCGCGCGCGCGCACCGGGTCGTGGACCCCGGTGGACAGCTTGCCCAGGCGATTGCCGTAGCCGCCGAGAGGGATCGGATAGTCGGGGGTGAAGTCGGCGACGCCGAAGCCGACGCGCAGGGCGGAGCGGGCGGTGGCGGGCGCCGCCGCGGCCGGCGCGGCAGCCGGGTCGCCGGCGCGCGCGGCGCGGGGCGGGGGGAGGAAGGCGACGAGGAGCGCGGCGAGGAGGAGGTGCGTGAGGACGCGCGCCGCGGCGCGGGCGCACGTCCGGGGAGCGGCTGGTTTCTGGAACACCGATGCGCTCCCGTCGTTGGAGGCCGGGATGGGCGGCGGCAGGCCGAAGCCTGCTGAGGATTCGTTCCGCCTGAAGGCGGAACTACGAACGACTCGGTCGGCGCTCCGATCGGCTCTGGAGGTCGGCCGCGCCATCGGCCGCCAGCCACGCGGCCGGTCGCTCGTCACCGTCTCCGAGTGACCGTCCACTGGCCACCGTCCACCGTCCCCCGTTAGTTCGGCGCGGCGGCGGCGGTGCGCGTGTAGTTGAGCAGCCCGCCCGCCGCCAGGATGGCGCCTTCGCGCGGCGTGACGTTCAGCTTCACCGAGAAGGTGCGGTCCTTGGTCTGGTTCCGGACCGTGATTTCCTTGCCGGCCTTGACCGCGGCGCCGACCTCGGGAATTTCCAGGAGATCTTCCCGATCGATGCGCTCATAGTCGGCCGGGTCGGCGAAGACCATCGGCAACAGCCCGAAGTTGATCAGGTTGGAGCGATGGATGCGCGCGAAGGACTTGACGATCACGCCCTTCAGGCCGAGGAACATCGGCGCCAGCGCCGCGTGCTCGCGGCTCGAGCCCTGGCCGTAGTTGGAGCCGCCGACCACGAACCCGCCGCCGAACTTCTTGGCGCGGTTGGCGAACTCCGGATCGACGCGTTCGAAGACGAACTGCGAGATCGCCGGGATGTTGGAGCGCAGCGGCAGGACTTTCGCCCCGGCCGGCATGATGTGGTCGGTCGAAATGTCGTCTCCGACCTTGAGCAGCACGCGGCCGCCGAGGACCGCGGGCAGCGGCTGGTTGATCGGCAGCGGCTTGATGTTCGGACCGCGCAGCACCTCGATCTGCTCCGGCTGCGCGGACGGCGTCAGCACCATGCTGTCGTCCTGGACGTACTTCTCGGGCAGGTCCCAGGTGGGCGCGCGGCCGAGCTTGCGCGGGTCCGTGATCACCCCGTGGAGCGCGCTCGCCGCCGCGGTTTCCGGGCTGGCGAGATAGACTTGGGCGTTCGGCGTGCCGCTGCGGCCTTCGAAATTGCGGTTGAAGGTGCGCACCGAAACGCCGCCCGAGGGCGGGGCCTGGCCCATGCCGATGCACGGCCCGCAGGCCGATTCCAGGATGCGCGCGCCGGCCGCAATGAAGTCCGTGAGCGCGCCGTTCTGGCTGATCATCTGGAAGACCTGGCGCGAGCCGGGCGTGACCGCCAGGGTGCAGTTCGGGTGTACGGTTTTCCCCTTCAGCGTCGAGGCGACCGTCATCAGGTCCTTGTAGGAGGAGTTGGTGCAGCTCCCGATGCAGACCTGGTGGACGCGCAGGCCTTCGACCTCGGAGACCTTCTTCACGTTGTCCGGGTTGTGGGGGCAGGCGACCATCGGCTCGAGGGTGTTGAGGTCGATCTCGACGACTTCGTCGTAGCTCGCGTTCGGGTCCGGGGCGAGCGCGACAAAGTCCTGCGCGCGGCCCTGGGCGGCGAGGAAGCGGCGGGTCTGGTCGTCGCTGGGGAAGACCGACGTGGTGGCGCCGAGCTCCGCGCCCATGTTGGTCACGGTGGCGCGCTCGGGGACCGTGAGGGAGGCGACGCCCTCGCCGTGGTATTCGAAGATCTTGCCGGTGCCGCCGGAGCACTTGAGGCGGCGCAGCATCTCGAGGATGATGTCCTTGCCGGCGACCCAGGGCTGGAGCTTGCCGCGCAGGTGGACGCCGACGACCTTGGGCATATTGAGGTAGAAAGGTCCGCCGCCCATGGCGACGGCGACGTCGAGGCCGCCGGCGCCGATGGAGATCATGCCCAGGCCGCCGCAGGTGGGCGTGTGGCTGTCGGAGCCGAGCAGGGTCTGGCCCGGGACCGAGAAGCGCTCGAGGTGGACCTGGTGGCAGATGCCGTTGCCCGGGCGCGAAAAGTAGACGCCATACTTGGAGGCGATGGTCTGCAGGAAGAGGTGGTCGTCGGCATTCTCGAAGCCGGTCTGCAGCATGTTGTGGTCGACGTAGCTGACGGAGAGCTTGGTGCGGACGCGCGGGATGCCCATGGCTTCGAACTGGAGGTAGGACATCGTCCCAGTGGCATCCTGGGTGAGCGTCTGGTCGATGCGGATGGCGATCTCGGCGCCGGCCTTCAGCTCGCCGCTGACCTTGTGCTCTTCGAAAACCTTGTGGGTCAGGCACTTGCCCATGGCGGAGGACCTCCGTTGATGGCGGGCCGGGGGCAGGTTGCGCCCGGCGTGAAAGAACCTATGATGATAGCGGATCCGGGGGCGGGAGTCAACCTGGTTTGGGGGGCGCGGAAGGGCCACGAAGGGCAGGGCCACGAAGGAAGACGAAGGGCCACGAAGGACGTCGGGAACACGAAGGGCCACGAAGAGGGGGGCCGGGCCGGGCCACGCGGTGTGAAACGGCGGTGCGAACCACCCCGCCCGCCGCGCGGCCCGTCCCGGCCCCTCTTCGTGGCCCTTCGTGGTTCTCGCTTTGTGGCCCTTCGTGTTCCCGTCTTCTTTCGTGGTCCTTCGACGCATTTCCAGATTGCGGCTCCCCCACCCCCGCCCGCGCCGCTAGGGCTGGTTCTTGAGCAATTGATTGTCCGGCACCGCTCGCCAGTCCGCCGCCGGCGCGCCCTTCACGATCCGCCCCGCCGGCACGTCGCGCGTCACCACCGACCCCGCCGCCACCAGCGCGTCCGCCCCGATCGTCAACCCCGGCAGGATCGTGGCGTTCGCCCCGATCCGCGCCCCCAGCTCCAGCGTCGGCCCGCGGTGGTGCGCGAACCGCTCCTTCGTCCGCCCCACGAAATTGTCGTTGGTGAAGCAGACTTCGGGCGCGACGAAACAGCCGTCGGCGATGGTCGACAGCGCGCAAATGTAGGCGTTGGTTTCCAGCTTGCACCGCGCGCCGATCGAGCTTTTGTTTTCGATGGTCACCCCTTTGCCGACGATCGTCAGTTCGCCGACCACGACTTCCTCGCGCAGGAAGGCGAAGTCCGCGACCATCGCCCGCGCGCCGATCCGGCTGCCGGCGTAGATCACCGCATGGGCGCCGACGATGACGCCGTCGCCGAGTCGCGCTGGAGGTAGGGGCTTTTCCTGGGTCACCGCGGAGAGCGCGGCGCGCGCCGGGAGCTTGCCGATCACCGCATGGTCGGCGACCCGGCAGCCGGCGCCGAGCACCGTGCCGCCATGGAGCACCGCGTGGTGCCCGATCTCGCACCCCGGCCCCAGCTCCACGCCCGCTTCGAGGACTGCGAAATGCCCGATCCGGCAGCCGGCGCCGACGCTCGCCGCGGGATCGATCCAGGCCGTGCTCGTCATGCTGCGGGTTCCTTCCTGCACGGACGCGGCGCGCGACCGCACGCCGCCGCGCCCCTTGTCCATTGACCGCCGCCGCGCCGGGCGGCTATACTCGCGGGTCCACACGACCCGCTTTGCCTTCTCGGGGGTACCGATGTCGCCCACCCAGCCCGCCGCTCCGCAGCCGCCGTCTCCGACCCCGGCCTCGTCCCCGCCCGCCGCCGCGCGGCCCGTGAGCTCCATCCGCGAGGGCGTCTCGATCGACCAGATCTTCCTGGTGATCGAGAAGGAAAAGCGCATGGGCCAGTCGGGAAAACCCTATGGCCACGTCCTCTTCCGCGACAAGAGCGGCGAAATCATCGGCCGCATGTGGGACCGCGTCGAACAGTACTTCCCGCTCTTCGAGGTCGGACAGTTCGCGCGCGTGCGCGCCGAGGTCAAACAGTACGCGGGCAAGCCCCAGCTCACCATCGGCCGCATCGAGGCGGTCGACGCCGCCGGCCTCGAACTCGCCGACTTCCTGCCCGCCAGCCGCAAGGACCTCAAAGTCCTCGAAGCCCGCCTGCGCGAGATCGCCGGCGCACTCGCCGACCCGTACCTCAAGCCCCTTCTCTTCCTCTTCCTCGACGATCCCGAGTTCATGCGCCTTTTCCGGCGCGTGCCCGCCGCAAAAAAAAATCACCATGCGTGGGTGGGCGGGCTGCTGGAGCACGTGGTTTCGCTGGCGGAGCTGGCGGTGCGCGTGACCGGCAACTACCCGTTCCTGAACGCCGACCTGGTGATCGCCGGGGTGTTCTTCCACGATCTGGGAAAGGTGCGCGAACTCACGGTCGAGCGGATGATCGACTACACCGACGGCGGGCGGCTGATCGGGCATATCACCTATGGGTACCAGCTCGCGGGAGAGCGCGCGGCGCGCGTGCCGGGCT
>JACRIP010000251.1 GCA_016220045.1 Planctomycetota bacterium | reverse complement strand
TGTCCGACCGACGCGGAGGAAGCGGCCGAATGGCTGAAGCGCCAGGAGGCGGCGCCGGATTTCAAGCAGCGCTACGCGCCGCGCGCCGGAATCGAGGCGACCAACTCCGAGCTGAAGCGGGTGCATGGGTTGCGCAAGCTGCGGGTCCGCGGGGGACAACGAGTTCGACTGGCCGTCTACTTCAAGGCGCTCGGCTGCAATCTGAAAAGAGCCCTGCGGAGGTGGCAGGCGATTCTAATGCCCGCCGAGGTCGCCGCCGCACGGGCGTAAGCGGCGACGCCTCGCCCCGGCCGGGGCAGGGTGAGCGCCGCGAGGAAAGATCCGGTGCCTCGACTCACGGCGTCCGTAGCGAGTCGAAGCGCGACAGAAACGACGCCAGCGAGTTTCGAGACGCCGCCGCGTACAGGCAATGCCTGAAGTCTCGAAATCTCCGACAAAAACGCGGCGCACCGGGGGCGCCCCGAGGATGCGGGCGCCGTCCGGACCCCCTCGGGCAGTCGCCGCATGACCGCCGCCGCCGCGCCGGAGGGGTTTTTACGGCGGAATCAAGTTTGATATCCTTTTCGTCGTCCGGGAACTTGCACAGCCTTCTTGTTACCAATTGTCCGAAGTCGGCCAGCTTCTCAGGGGCCGCCGACTCCGTTAGTTCAGCAAGCAACTCTCCGTTTCGAACCCGCGCTTCGCGGGATTTATCCGTCATGACTACAGCAAAGAGTGGCTTCTTCTGCTGGACGGCATACTCATACTCGAGATGGGTGTAACTCTTGCCTGAATTCGGCTCGATAGATCCGTAACGCCCACCCAGGATCAGCATGAAGATATCGGATTCGTCAATCCACCGACGGATGACTTTCATCTGTTCTTCGTCGCCTGCGGCGAACAACTCCATCCCAGCAGGGATGTGGCCATTCTCCAGAATCGCCGCGACGGCAGCCTGCCGTTCGCGGCGGAGGTCCGTGAACGTTGACGAGATGAACACCTGTAGTTTGGTTGCGTATGCCATCGGTCCTGGCTGGGTGACGACCTGCCCCTCACCTGCGGGCGGCGGCCTGGATGCTCACCTTATCCCGGCGTTCCCGCCGCTCGTCGGCTGCAGAGGCGTGTCAGACGACATGTTGTTCGGATGGGCCCCGTTTTACAAAGCGCTCGGCGTCGCCCTCCTGCAGCTACCTATCGGCGAGTTTGGACTGAAACGTCGAATGCTCGTCGGCGAAGAACATGCCCTCTTGCCTGCCGGTGAGGCGGTTCCTGAATTGCAAACCGAGACGACCTTGGTCGTTGACGACGAACCTGATTGGGCGCCACAGGCGTGGCATGCCGAACGCGGAACGCCGTATGGCGGCAATGTGGTCCGTCCCAGCGCCGAGGAACTGCTCGACCAAGAGGAGCACCTTTGAGTCGGGCTCCCCTCCCTCACCGCAGAGCAGCTCCACGTGACCATAGGGCGTCATCACGTGGGCGATCCAGAGCGGACCTCTACGAGTAATCTGGACGGGATGCATGTTGCGCGCCTAACGTGTATCGGACAAATCCGCATGAGTCGCGCCAACGCGGCGCGGCGAACTGCCTAATGTGCCTCGAAACGGATCGTAAAAAGGTGACACACGCTCTGGCGGGCGTACCAGAGACGCTCCTCCGGCGTCCGGCACCTCTCCAGCAGGGCGATATGGTGATACCAGGGGATTTGTGCAAGAGCCTCTTGCACGATTGCCCGCGCCGGCCATGCCGCAGCGAAGGCGCGCATGTACTTGAGGTTGCGCGGCGAGAAGCCCTTCATGTCGGGAAAGGCGTCGCGCAGGCCCGCGGCCAGACGATCGATCACCCGGACGCCCCAGCCTTCGCCTTCCTGCCGATCGAGGATCATGCGGCCGATGTCCCAGTACAGCAGGACCATCGCCGAATTGGCGGCCAGGACGACGCGCAGGCACTCTCGCTGGATACGTCGCTTGAGCTCCCCGAGCGTCTTCGCGTACCCGCGCGGCCGGTCCGCGCGGGGCGGCGCCCCCGGGACCGCGGCCCCGCCCGATTGCGCGCGTCCGCGCGTGACGCGCGCCGCCGACTTCGCGCCGGTTTCTGATACCGGCTGGGGCACTTTCTTCGGCACCGGGGCCACCGCCTTCTTCCTACCGCCCATACCCGAGCTCCGTGAGGTTGGCGGCGATGGCGGCATCCGGCCTCGCAGCCTCCGCCTACTGAGCGCGTAGCGTCGCGCTGAGCCGCTGCATCTTCTCCGCGAACGGCTCGCCATCGTCTGCCACCGCCTCGGCAGCGACGTCGCGGCCGGGGGTGAGCACACGGCCGTGCTGGCGGACCTCCGCCAGCGCCGCGCTCTTGCAGAAACCGGCGCCGTCGGCGTACTCGCCGGCATCCGGCACGCCGGGCGGCGGGAGCGGCCGCTCCTCAGACCGGGACCTCGCCCCGGTTCACTTCGCAGACGCGGGGGCGGGCGGCTTGGCGGCGGCAGCCTTCCGCTGCCCCTCCCGGTTCAGCACATCCAGGTTGAGCTTGGCAGCGCTAGTCGCATCGTCCTTGAACGCACGCAGCCCGGCGCGCGCCAGGCGCTTCATCAGCATGTGGGCCCGCCCCTGCGCCGCGTACAGCTTCCGGCTCTGCGGCGGCAGACTCGTGACCGCTTGCTCCTGGTGCGTGTTCGCCTGCTCCAGGACCGCGCGCAGCTTCGAGCCCGCCCCGGCCTCGCCCGCGCCATAGCCCCACCCATCGAGCGCCGCGCGTGCGCGCCTCCGCGACCGAACGATCGATCCTCCACGGCGCCGGGCACTCTACTGCCCTTCCTGGAGAAAGTCAACGAAAGTGGCCCGGGCCAGACAGCGCGCATTGGGCAAAACGGACCGCCCAGCGGCCACGGTCCGGGGCGCTACCCGGGGCAAGACCGGGAGACGACTCTGAATTCCACGATCGTCCCTCGACGGTCCTGCCCCCGCCGGAGAAGTCGGGTCTTGTTGCGACCGCCTCTTCGGGCGGAGCCTACGCCGAAAAGGAATCGCACGTGGCCCCTCGTTCCGCCTGAAGAGGCCGTCGCAAAAGGTGCCGGAGGGGCGGAATCCGCGACCGAGCGGGGCGGACACAGGGGTGGCCCGGCCAGTGCCTTTTGCGACAGCCTCAGAAGGCGGAACTACCAACGAGCCGGATGGCCGATCGACGGACCTTGGCGCCGCGGAAGGACCGTCGGCATGGGGCGGCGATCAGCGTTGTAGCGTTAGCCGCAGGCGGCCGCGGCGGCCGCCTGTTGTGCGGCGATGATCTCCTGCAGATCCCCGAGGCTCTTCGCGTCCGTGAACGTGTGTTTCCCTCCATGCAGCTTCAGGAACGCGATCGACGCGCCCAGCGAGAAGGCCAGCGCGCGCCCCGGGCTCGGCTTGTGCTCCAGCAGCGCGTCGCGGGCGGCGACGGTCTCGCGCACGACCTCGGAGAGCGACTGCTCCGGGAAGGTCAGCATCGCCAACTCATCCCAATCCGCCGCATCGATGCGGATGCGCGCGGACCGGAACCGGGCCCGGAGCTCCACAAAGCGGCCAATGACCTCGTGCGGCGCTCTCGGGTTCAAGTAGAGGATATGACTGACGCGCTGAAGCTGGTCGCCGGGGGCGCAGCCGGCCGCGCGCAGCAGCGAGTAGAACTCCTCGACGCGGTTTCCGACCGCCGCCGGGCTCTCTCTCCTCAGGGCGAACACGGCGCAATAGGCGTAGTCCTCGGGTCCGGTCAGCCACCAGTGATGGCGCTTCATCTCTTCGTACAATGCCTTGATCGCCAGGACATGCTGATCCGTGATCGGCCGGCAGTGAGGCCGGAGCAGGAGCACGGCAATGGCCTCGTAGCCCTCGCCGCGCCGCATCCGGTGCCTGCGAAAGAGGGCCTGCACGCGCGCGACGTCGCGCACGAACTCCTCGGCCGTGTCTCCGTCGCGCAGCAGGATGGCGGAGATCAGGAACCGCAGGTCGCCGGTCAGCGGACTCCACCACCGGGACGCCTTCGCGATCCGGGCCGCACACTCCCGCACGTCGGCCGCCAGCGTGTCGGCCGATCCCTTGGTGGTGGCGAGGGTGAGTGCGGCGAACCGGAGCGGAGAGTCCCCCTCGAACCATCCCCGGCGCGCCTCCAGGGCCGCGAAAAGGTCGCGGAACCTGGCTAGGGGATCTGCCGGACAACTGAACGTCCCTTTCACGTCACGACCCTCCGCATGGATGGCTGGGGTGGGCGCCTCGTCCGAACGGAATGCCGGGAGGAGGGCGTGCAGGCGCCCGGCGCGCCGCACCCGCCCCCACCGACTCATGGGAGGATTGTAGCCCGTCCCGTACGCGGCCACAAGTACCCATGGGTGCATGTCCGTTCTTGCTGCTCGACCGTACCGGCCGCACGCATCGAAAGCACGGCCTCGGTCGTCCTCGTATCTCGTATTCGCACTCGTACTCGAATGCCCTGGGCGTTCGAGTA
>JACRIP010000250.1 GCA_016220045.1 Planctomycetota bacterium | reverse complement strand
GTGGGCGCTCGCCGCCGCCTGGCTCCTCCTGCCGGGCGGCCCGGTGCGCCCGCGCGGCCGGGCCGCCGCCCTGCTCGCGCTCGCCTGCCTGGTCCCGCTCGCCGCCCTGGTCGCCCCCAACGGCTGCTTCCAGGGCCGGTTCCTGCTGACCGTCTCGCTGGCCCGCAACCTGGCCGACCGCATCCAGGCCGGCATGCCCCCGCCGCCGCCGGCGCCACTCGGGTCTGCACCCGAGATCGAACGCGCCCGGCGCCTGGCGTGGGAAACCCGGCGCGCCAGTTGGCTCGGGCCCTACGAAGCCCTGCGCCGCGAATTCGGCTGGGAGGACGCGCGCATCGACGCGCTGATGCGGCGGCTGTACGTCGATCAGGTCTGCGCCCATCCGCAGGCCTTCCTCGCGGCCAGCCTGGACACCTTCGGCGGGATGTTCCTCCGGTCGGACACCTTCGTGGCGGCGGCGGCGGCGCACGACGCCTCCCTGGGGCCGCACTCCGGCTTCGGGTGGGACCGGAAACTCCCCCGCGTGGAGTCGGTACCGGCGCTCCTGGCGTGGACCGACGCCTTGGGCGCGCGCCTGGCGCTCGTCCTGCTCTTTGCGGCCGCGGTGGCGCCGGTCGTGGCCACGGGCCGCGCGCGGCGGCTCGCGCTCCTGGCCGCAGGCTCGGCCGCCTACTTCCTGGTCCTGACCTCGCTGCTCCAGGTGGCGGCCCCGCGCTACCGGACGCCGGCGATGCCCTTCCTGGCCGTGGCGGCGGGCGCCGGGCTCGGGGGGCGGCTGCGGGCGGGGAAGCGGGACGGGGAGCGAACGTGCGCGATCGCTTGACACTGCTCCCGGCACCTGCTACAAGTGTCCGGCTTTGACTTAGGGGCCCTGCAGGCGGCGGCGGATACGCCGGCGCCCCCCGGCAAGGGCGGGGCCAACCGGGGTTGCGGCGAGGCGGCCGCGTGCCCGATTCCGAGGGAGAACCGTCATGGCGGCCACGCCGCGGAGCGATGCCTGGCTGGACGAGGTCGAACAGCTCATCCTGGCGCGCAACCCGATCCTCTACATCGTCAGTCCGGAGGAGGAGCGGGTGGAGGAACGGCTGAAGACCGTCGTCGGGCGGCGCAACCGGCAGCTCCTCTGCTGGTCGACGACGCTCGGCATGTACCGCGCGGGCGCGCCGCCGGCTGAGCGCAGCACGCAGAGCGGCGATCCGCTGGTCGCCCTCGACTCGCTGCATCGGGAGCCCGAGAATTCGGTCTTCCTGTTCAAGGACCTGCACCCGTTCTTCCGGCCGGAACATCCCCTGGCCGCCGCCGTGGTCCGGCGCCTGCGCGAGCTCGCGGGCACGCTCCGCGCGCAGAACAAGATGATCGTCGTTTCGGCGCCCACGCTGGTCCTGCCGTCGGAAATCGATCAGGACGTTACCGTATTGTCGCTGCCGCTCCCGGGCGTGGCCGAGCTGGCCCGGCTCTTCGACCGGATGATCGAGGAGGCGAAGCGCAGCCCGGCGGTCAACGTGATCATGGACCCGACGACCAAGGAGCGCATGCTGCACGCGGCGCTCGGGCTGACGCTGCGCGGCGCGGAGATCGCCTTCTCGCGCGCGCTGCTCGCGCCGGGCGTGCTCGACGACGAGGGCGTGTCCGCGGTGCTGACCGCCAAGCGCCAGGCGTTGCAGAAATCCCAGCTCCTGGAGTCGGTCGAAGCCACGACCTCGGAGAAGGAGATCGCGGGGCTGGCGCAGCTCAAGGATTGGCTGCGCAAACGCGCGGCGGCCTTCAGCGTGCGCGCGCGCGAGTTCGGCCTGGGCGTGCCGCGCGGCGTGCTGCTCTTCGGCCCGCAGGGCTGCGGCAAGAGCCTGATGGCGCGGGCGCTTTCCCGCCTGTGGGACCTGCCGCTCTTGCGGCTCGACATCCCGCGCCTGCAGAACCTCGCCGGCCCGGCCGACGAGAATCTGCGCCGCGCCCTCGCCCTCGCCGACACCATGGCCCCCTGCATCCTCTTCGTCGACGACGTGGACAAGGTATTTGCCCGATCCGACGACGCGGTCCGAGAGGGCGGCAGCGAAGCGGGCCGGCTGCTCTCCACCTTCATCCACTGGCTGACCACGAAGACCCAGCCGGTCTTCGCGGTCTTCACCGCCTACGACGCGCGCCGCCTGCCGACCGAGTTCCTGCTGCGCGGCGTGCTCGACGCCTGCTTCTTCCTGGACCTGCCCTCGACGCCCGAACGCAAGGAAGCGCTCGCGATCCACCTGACGCGGCTGTCGCGCGACCCCTCCGGCTTCAACCTCGACCTCCTGGCCGACCGCACCGAGGGCTTCACGGTGCACGAGCTGGAGCTGGCGCTCCTGGCCGCGGTCGAGGAGGCCTTCTACGCCGGGAAGCAAGTGGACACCGAGGGGGTGGGCCGGGCGATCGCGGCGCTGGTGCCGCTCTCGCGCAGCCGTTCGGAGGACCTGTCGAACATGCGCACCTGGGCCGAGGAGAACGGCAAGTTCGCGACCTTGTTCCGGCCGCAGGCGCCGAAGCGCTCCGAAGCGGCGTCGCAGCCGGCGCCGTCCGGACCGGCGCCGGTCCCGGGTGAAAACCTGAGCGAAGCGGTGGGGACCTTCACGAAGTTCGATCCGCGGGCGAAGCTGGTGATCCGGGGCAGCCGGCGCGAGGCGTTGCGGCACGCGAAGACGCAGGTGGGGTGGGAGCATGTGCTCTTGTCGATCCTGAAGGAGCGGCAGTGCCTGAAGGAGATCCAGATGCTCGCGGACTTCGGGCTGCAAGGGCGCGAGGTGGTGCGGAAGCTGGATGCGGGGATTCCGCCGAACCAGCCGGCGCCGCCGGACCCGGGGGGGCCGATGGAGCCGACGGACGAGCTGCGGATGGCGCTGACCTGGGCGACGACGGAGTCGGCGCGTTCGGGGCACGCGTTCATGACGCCGGCGCACATGCTGCTGGGGCTGCTGGAGGTGGAGGCGGCGACGCGGAGCGTGCTGGTCTTCCCGAGCCAGCCGACGTATGCGGTGCAGGAAGCGATCCGCAAGGTGCTGAAGGCGTAGGGGGGGAGGGTGCCGGCCTCCCCTCGCCGGTCTTCGGCTCCCGCTCTCCCTTCCCCCCGTGGCCGCCCGCCCCCCGCGCCAACACTTCTGACGTTTGGCGCAAGTCGCTTTCCACCCTGTGCTTAGGTACAGCGCCCAGTTCCTGCTGCGGCCCTATCCTCGGCGGCAGAGGAAACATAAACCAAAAATGACGTACGACGAATTTGACGTACGTCACAAACCGAGCAGCTCCACGCCGACGACCTCGCCGCGATGATCGACGCAATCGTCCGGCACAGCGACGCCATTCCGTACTACATCCACCAGGTCGTCGGCGCCTTGAAGTCCCGCGGCGCCGTGGCGTCGGCGGCGCTGGCCGAGGGGCTGGTCGCGGAGGCGCTGGCCGGGGCACAAGACATCTGGGATCTCCAGCACTTCCGCGGGCGCCTGACCGCCTACTACGGCGCGGACCGCCTGCCCGTCGTGATGAAGATCCTCGACGAGGTCGCCGCCGCGGAGGAGCCGGTCGCCTACCGAGACCTCCAGCGGCGCGTGACCGGAAGCCTGGAGCCGGAGCGTTCCGACTTCACGCGCCGACTCCTGGAGGGCGACGAGGAGTCCATGCGACTCCTGCTGGGCCTGCTGCAGCGCGACCATTACCTGCGCATGGAAGCCGGCACTGGGCGCTATCGCTACCGCTTCCCGCTCATTCAGCGCTGGTGGCGCCTGCATCGGGGCCTGCTCCCATGAAAGAGACCACGTTGTCGCGCTTCACGCCCAGCTTGCTTTCGCACGCGGCGCTCGAGGCCCTGCTGGTGCAGCGGCTGGGGCGGGTGGCGGGCCACGCGGCGGGGCTCGAACGGGTGAATCTGGTCAAGGCGCTGGAGGAGCTGAGAGGCGGGCACGGCGAGAACGTGGTCGAGATCTGTCGAGCGGCCCTGCAGGAATACCTGGAGGCGGGCGAAGTCGATCTGGCGACGGGGGCCGCCGAGGAGTGGGAGGCCCGGCGCACGGCGCAATGCTGCTTCGCGCCTGTACGAAGCTGGAAGGCGATGACCTCGAGGGGGCGTTGACCGACTGCCCTTCAGCAGACGCCCTGGGATCCCTCCCGTCCATGGACATGGCCGGCCTGCGCCAGGTGTACGCCCTTGTTACCGCCTTGTTCTTCCAGGCTGTCGGTAGTGTCCACTTCGAAATGGGTCAGTTGACGAAGGCGAGCAGTGTCCTCGACAGCTCAATCGCCATCGACCCCAGTCGGGCTCGCGCCCGAAACCCAAACACGGTTTGCCGCCATCGGTGGAGTCGGAAGTCCGTTCCCGTTCCCGTTCCCGAAACCGTGGGGGAGCCGATTGATCTCCGGAAACTCGGGCGATCCGGCCCGGCGGACCTGTGGAGGGCGAGCCAAACCCCATCGGCGGTGCGCACCGTTTCGGGAACGGGAACGGGAACGGGAGCGGGAGCGGGAGCGGGAACGGGAACGGCTACTGACGCCGGACTGGCGGCTCCAACAGGCTGGCCTGAATCGCCTGGTGCAGTCGCCCTCCGAGAGTCTGGACGAGTCTTTGTGAAGATCGACAGTAGGGATCCAAAGAGCGCCTTGGCACAGGGCAACCGCGCGAAAGTACTGGCCTGCTTGAATCGCTTCGACGCCGCCCTAGCCGCCTTCGACCAGGCGCGCCAACTCCAGGGCGACCGCCCCACGTTCGACACGCGCTCGAATCGAGCCGCCACGCTACTCGCCTGCGGCCGACGCGACGAGGGGCGAGCCGCGCTGGAAGAAGCCGCGCGCATGCTGACTTCCGATCCCCCTGCGCGGTCCTCGGAGCGCACGTCGATCGTCCGCAACCTCTTCCTGCGCACCAAGGACCCCGCCGAATGGCGCCGCCTCATCCCCGATTTCGTCGAGGTCTTCGCGCACCGCCAGGTGGTCGCGGCGCTCGGGCAGGGCCTGGTCGCCTCAATCCGCACGTTGCGCTGCATCAAGGCATCGCCTGATGTCTCCAGCGAATGGGTGCGCGTCTGGCGGGAGCTGGCCGGGGGGCACAAGGAGATGGCCCTGCCGCTCCGGCTGCTGGGCGCGGCCGTGCACTATCTGGCAAGCGGCGACGACCGGCCGCTCCTCGCCCTCCCGGTCGAAGAGCGCCGCATTGTCGAACCCCTGCTCGGCCTGGAACCGGATGGCGGCTCCGGGCCGGAGTTCAAGATCGCATAGCCCCCCCCCCACTTGAGGCTGCCGCACGAGGTGGCGGCAGGGCGGAGTCCGCGACCTGGCGGGGCGGACACGGGGGTCCGCCCCTACGAGAGCCGTGGCCGGCCGTAGGGGCGGACCCCTGTGTCCGCCCCGGGGTGGCCCGGCTGACCACTCGTGCGACATCCTACCAGGCCGGATCGCCCGCCCCGCCCGCCGCCGCGCCCCCTCCAGTCACTTCCCGTCGCCGTCGCCGGCCGCCGTCAGCTTGCGCCGCAGTTCCGCGATCCGGTCCAGCGTCTCGTCGGTCGCGGGCGTGGGCGTGACCCCGGGCACCGCCCCACCCCCGCTCCCCCCCGCGTCCGCCTCCGCGCCCGCGCCGGCCAAGTCGCGCTGCAGGCGATAGCCCCGCTCCGCGGCGTCGAGATCGGCGAGCGCCTGGGCCCGCGCCGCGGCCGGTGCCGCCGCGCCCCCGGCCTCCACCACCCGCGCGCGCGCGAGCGAAGTCCCCGGATGTCCGGGAAACACCGTAAGCACGCGCGAGTAGTCCGCGTACGCGTTGCCCGCCTCGCCGGCCGCCTCCCGCTTCATCCCCCGCGACCCGTAAAGTCCCATCAGCCACGGCGCGTGCCGTGTCGCCGCGTCGTACTCGGCCATCCGTAGGGTCAACCCCTCGGGCCGTCCCGCCTCGAACGCCGCCACCGCCGCCGCCGCCGCGAGCGTCGTCCCGAGCGTCAGCCACAGCACCAGTCGCCCACCGTCGACCTCGCGGCTCCCCGACGCCTTCTCGTTCATGCCCCTGCTCTTCCTCTCAACGGGCCCGGAGCACGGGCGGCTCCGCGCCCTTGCGCCAATACACGATCGACTGCGAGTCCCAGATCCCCATCGGCACGTGCCAGGCATCGAAGCCGAACGCCGCCACCGGCGCGTAGTGGTTGGTGATGTAGGCGGAGAGATTCCCCAGGTGCGTATAGCCGAAGAAACCCGAGGTGCGCACCAGCAGCATCGAGTTGTTGCTGATGACGAGACAACGCACGGGGCGCGTCTCCAGGGCATCGACCATGGCCACCTGGGAGGCGGGATCGAGCCGGTAGCCCGCGAGCAACATCGTCGGGTAGAGGGGCGACGGCCGGTCGGCGAGGAAGGAGATGAGCAGGTCATAGGGAAACACCGCTACGGCCTCCCCGGGCTCGGTCGCGCGGTTCACATAGCGCGCAACGGCCTCGAGCTCCTCGCGCTGGCGATCGCTCAGGATGCGCACGCCGCCGCCGCGCGGCAGGGTCAGGCAGGGGCGCCCGGCGCGCGCGTCCGGGGCGAGACGCAGGGCGAGGAGGAGGGACGCGACGAGCATCCAAGCGGCGCCGACGGCAGCGACGCCGCCGGGGGAACGCAGACGGGCGCGCACGGACGCGAGCGCGGGCCGGTCGCAGAGACGATCGAGGAGCGCGACGGCGAGCCAGAGCACCGGGACGCTGCTCATGTAGGCCAGGCTGTAGACCGATTGGAAGCTGAGAAACTCGTGGGAGAGGAGGAGGCTGAGGAACCAGAGGGCGAGGAGGCGACGGGCAGGCGCGTTCCAGGGCGCGCCGCGGGCGGCGCGGTGAAGCAGCCAGGCGGCCCCGAGCGTGCCCCCGACGAGCAGGAGGAAGGGCAAAGTGGCCTTGGGATCGACGAGGGGCGCCCACAGGTCGGGGCGGTCGATCAGGGCCTGCCGGAGAAAGTTCGGCCAGGCGAGCATGTCGCCGAGGACCGAGCCGCGGTCGCGCTCGCCGAGGTGGTCGAGCCAGATGCGCACGCCCTGGTGGCCGGCGGGAAGCAGCCAGGCCAGGTAGACCACGGCCGTGGCGCCGAGGGCGGCGACGGCGGCGGCGAGAATGGCCCAGTCCTCGCGCGCGCCCGTCGCGGCGGGACCGGCAGCGGCGGGGCCTGCGCGCTCGGCGCGCGGGGCGGCGAGGCGGGCGACCAGGACGACGAGGGAGGCGGACGCGACCCAGGCGACTCCCGTAGTCCACTTGACGAGGCCGGCGAGGAGCCCGGCGCCCGCGATGCCGGCGAGGGAGCGGCGGCGAAGCGGGCCGGGCTCGAGGGCGTCGAGGACGGCCCAGGTGCCGACGGCGACGGCGACGAGGATGCCCACGTGGTTGTACGTGTGCAGAGGAGCGCCCCCGAGGAGGACGGCGAAGGCGACGGCGTGGGCGGCGACGGGGCCGTAGGGCCGGCGCGCGGCGGCGCCGGCGAGCGCGGCGCCGAGGGCGGTGAGGAGGAGGAAAGTCCAGCGGACGGTGAGCACGGAAGCGCCGAAGAGCTGGTAGGCCCCGGCGTAGAGGTAGAGCATGAGGGGGCCGTAGAGCCATTGGAAGTCCTGATAGGGCCGCTCGCCGGCCGCGACGCGAGCGAAGCAATCGAGGTCGCGTCCGTGGTCGCCGCGCATGAGCAGGACCTGATCGCCGGCCTGATACGTCACGACGCAGGCGGCGAGGGCGAGGAAGTGGAGGAAGAGCAGAAGCTCGCTCCGGCGGGGCGCCGCGGGGAGCGCGGGGGCCGGCGGGGGGCCGGCGGACGGTGCCGCGGGCGCGGCCGCCGGGAG
>JACRIP010000249.1 GCA_016220045.1 Planctomycetota bacterium | reverse complement strand
GCCGCTCCCCCTGCGCGCTACGGCGCGGCGGGAGGCGGGGTGGCCGGGGGCGGCGGCGGGGGAGCGGTCGACACGGCGGCGCGGCCGGTGGCCTTGCGCGCGCGCGCGGGTTTCTTGGCGGCGGCCGCGCGCTTGGGGGCGGCCGCGCGACGGCGCGCGCCGCGCTCCGCGCCCTCGACCTCCGCGATGCGGGCCTCGATCTGCTCGATCAGGTGCGTCAGGCGACGCACTTCGCCGGCGTTCGGCAAATCGAGGCGCGCAAAGGTGGATTGCACCCGCGCCGTGATCAGGCCCTCGATCCGGTCCCAGTTGACGTGGATCTGCTCGGTAATCGCGTGCCGCAGACGGTCCACGCTCTCCTTGCCGAGCTCGCCGGCCTGCTGCATGCGCGTGAGCATTTCGTCGAGCTCCGTGCCCAGCGAGCCCTCGCTGGAGCCGAACCAGCCCCCGGCGAGCTTGCGCGCGTAGTCGACGATCGTCCGGCTCGACTTCTGGATGATGTCGGTGAAAAGCGCGCGCGGGAGAGCGCTCTCCTGCTTCTTCTCGCGCTCGACGAGAATGTTGGAGAGCGTCACGTTCGTGATGTCGCCGCCGGATTCGTGGTCGATGACGCGGACGTCGCGGCCGGCGCGCACGTGCTCCTCGATCTGCTCGAGCGTGACGTAGCGCTTGGCGACGGTGTCGTAGAGCTTGCGGTTGGGATAGCGCTTGATGAGAAGGCGTTCGGGGGCGGCGTCGGGAGTCATACGGCTGCGCCTGCGAATGGGTCCCGGGGCGGGGGGACGGCGACGTCAGGTTCCGGGACGCGCCGCCCCCCGACCAGGTACCGTGGCGTTCGGTGGGCGGATGGCGACGCTCCGGGTGGGCGAGGCGTCGGTCCGCGGCGATCTCTCGGGAGTCGGAGGCGAAGCCGCTCGGGGGCGCAGGGTGAATCCTGGAGCTACGCCTTGGCGGTCTTCTTCGCCAGCTTGTCGAGCTTCTCGTTCAGCTCCTCGATGCGCTGCGACAGCGCCGAGACGTCGGACTTGGTCGGCAGGTGCATCTTGTGGAAGATGCGTTCGATGCGGTTGTCGAGCGCGCCGGCGACCTTGGTCGCGCCCTCGGAGGCCGACTTCTTCTGCTTGGCGAAGAGGTCGGTCAGAAGCTGCTTGCCTTCCTTCTCCGCGATCTCGCCCTTGGCCACAAGGCGATTGACGAACCCTTCGTACTCTTCCATGGCCAGCGCCCCGGCGCCCACGCCGGCGAGCAGGATGCGACGGACCTGGGCGGTGACGCTCTTCGAGTGGCCGTTCGTTTCCTTCGTCATGATGGCTGTCTCCTTCTTGCGTGTCACGGCGGCCGTAGGCCGCACGGGCCTGTCCGCGGTTCCGGTGGCGCGCCCCGCGGTCCGTCCGCGGTCATGACGCGCTGCGTTATGGCTGAATCATAACGCACTGCGTCATGGCTGTCAAGAAGGAAATTCGAAAAATCTCCCCCGGTCAGGGGACCATCGCGCCCATGCCCTTGTCGCGCAGCAGCTTCGGGTACAACTCGTAGGCGGGTTTGATGATCGGCAGGAGCCCGAGCAGCTTGGGGATCGGGCCCCGGGCCTTCATCTCCCCCTTGGTGAGCGCGAGCAGCAGGTTGACCTTGCCGAGCCAGAAGCGGTGGGCGACGTCCGCGGACATCGACATCTCGACGGTCGCCGGCGGGCCCGCGTCCCCGCGCTGCCAGGTGACCAGGCAGTCGGGCTCCGGCGGCGGGTCCACGCAGTTTACGGTGATCACCGCATCCGGATCGCTGTACCGGAAGCGCAGGATCATCTTGGCGTTCGCCAGGGTCTTGCCGATCTTGGGGTCGCGGCGCAGCACGTCGAAGAGCCCGCCGATGCACTCGTAGAGGTGGTCCGCGTCGCGGAAAACGCCCATGTCGCCCATCCTTGTTGTCGTCCGCTCAGGCCCGCGGCCGGCGGCTCGTGCCGCCCGCCGCGCCTTCGCGCGCCTTCTTCTTGGTCCCGCCGGCCCCGGCCTCCCGCTTCGGGTAGTCGCGCCAGATCCGGTCCAGCCGCTCGATCTCGCGGTCGCGCATCGCCGCCGAGAAGGAGTCGATCACCTTCACCGTCAGGAAGGCCCGGTAGCCGTCGTACAGGAAATTCCCGAGCTCCTCCGCGCCTTTCAGCTTGGCCACCAGCTTCACCGCTTTCAGCAGGAAGCCCATCGTGTGCCAGTGGCTCATGCGATGGAAGTATACGAGCGTCGCGCCCAGGAGCTCGATCTGGCGCCGCCGGTCGTCGTAGTTGTCGCACTGCCGGTAGGCCAGCTCGTACTCCGCGGAGGTGAATTTCCCGCCCACCCCGTTCTTCTCGAACTGGTCCAGCACCAGCTCGTCGAGGCGGTCGGTCAGGGCGTTCACCTCCACCAGCTTGGAGAGCTGGTCCACCATGTCCGCGCCCAGCCGGTCGCGGAAGTACTCGTAGAGGCGCCTGAAGTCCTGGTCCCGTTTCTCCTTCTCGGTGGTCGAGTAGAGGCGGTCGAAGAAGAACTTGGCGAGTTCGACGTGGAATTCGTCGGCCAGGAAATCGCTGTAGGTGCCCTTCAGGCGGTCGATCTGATGCAGGATGAGCGCCTGCTTCAGTTGGGCTCGTGACATCGGCGTCTCGCAGACGGTGGCTTGGGGTTCCGTGTCCAGGAGACCGCCCCCCCGTGCGCTTCGTTCGTGCTGCATGCTACCAGGCCTCGCGTACCATCGCCAGGAGGTCCTCCTCGGCGGCGTCTTGCGGATTGTAGAACATCGCGCCGTCGCACATCGCGCCCGACGCGACCTGCGCCAGGCCGTCCTCCGGCACCATCCAGTCGCGCAGCTTCGGGGGAATCCCGCAGTCCTGCACGAGCTGGCGCAGCCGGGCCGTGATGCGGTCGATCTTGGACTCCGCGTCGCCCGAGGCCGAGACGCCGAGGGCTTCCGCGAACTGGTCGAGCTTGGTGCGGCAGGTGGGCAGGTTGAAGCGCGCGCCGAGCGGCAGCAGGATCGCGTTCGCGATGCCGTGCGGCACGCCGTAGAGCCCGCCCAGGGTGTGCGCGAGCGCGTGCACGCAGCACACGCCCGCATTCGAGAAGGCGACCCCGGCCATCGTCGCGGCCACCACCATGCGGCCGCGCACCGCCAGGTCCGCGCCGTCGTGCACCGCCTTCACGATGTTCTCCGAGAGCATGCGCATCGCCAGGAAGCCGATCGCGTCGGTCATCGGCGTCGCGCCCTTCGAGAAGCAGCCCTCGACGGCGTGGGTCAGCGCGTCCATGCCGGTCGCGGCCGTCAGCTTGGGCGGCATCGATAGGGTGAGTTCCGGATCGAGGACCGCGACCGTCGAGGCGAGGTGGGGGGAGACGAAGGTGACCTTCGAGTGCGACTCGGTATCCTTGATGACGGCGAAGCGGGAGACTTCGCTGCCGGTGCCGGCGGTGGTGGGGATGGAGAGGAGCGGCCAGAGGGGGCCGGCGATGACGTTGATGCCCTGGTGGTCGAGCAGGGCGCCGCCGGCGCCGAGGAGGATGTTCATGCCCTTGGCGGTGTCCATGACCGAGCCGCCGCCGAGGGCGACGAGACAGTCGGCGCCCGAGGCGCGCGCGAGCTCGGCGCCGCGCTCGACGGCGCGCACGTCGGAGTCGCGCGGAATGTCGTCGTAGACGCCTGCGGGCGCCATGCCGGCGCCGCGCAGGGCCGCCTCGACCTTCGCCAGCGCGCCGCTCTCGCGTAGCGGCCGGTCGGTGATCAGGTAGGGGCGCTTGCGGCCGAGCCGGGTGATTTCGTCGGCCAGGAGGGTGATCGCGCCGTTCTGGAAGACGATCCGCGTGGGCAGGTGGAACTCGAAGAAGTCCGGGAGCAACATCGTCGTACCTTCGTGCTGCAACATCCGGTGGGACCGGGGGATCCGTCACCCGGGGAGGGCCCGCGCGCGCGCGCCGCCCGACCTTCGCCATAACTATGCGTCTTCTAACGCAGTGCGTCAGGAGTGTCAAGGACAATTTGACCGGTTGACAGGGGGTGCGGGGCGCGGATAGACTCCGGGCGGCCGCTACGATCGGGTAGGAACCGCCGGCGTGCCGCGCGCCGTCCCGGGTGGACGCGGAGCCCCGGGGATTGCGGATTTCGGAGTTCGAATTGCGGATTGTGCCCGGTCGAGAACGCGCGGGGGACAACCCGCCAAGTCGGGCTCATGCCCGATAACCAAGAGCCGCTGTGGCGGTCGCTTGCGGATTTCGGATTGCGGATCATCTCTTGGCGTTGCCGGATTGCGTCAATCCGAAATTCGAAATCCGCAATCCGCAATCTGATGATAGGAGACGACCTTCGTATGCCCACTGTCAAGAGCCTGGGCCATTCGATTCACTATGAGGAGGCCGGGAGCGGGTTCCCGACGCTCCTCCTGCACGGTTGGGGCGCCTCGGAGCGGATGTGGGCTTCGACGCGCAACCGCCTGGCGCGGAATTTCCGCGTCCTCGTGCCCGACCTGCTCGGGCACGGCAAATCCGACACTCCGCCCGGGTTCGCGCCCTACACCATCGAATACCAGATGCGCATGGTACGGGGATTCCTGGATGCCCTGGACCTGCCGCGCGTCCACCTGATCGGCCACTCGATGGGCGGGATGATCGCCGCCACCACGGCGCTCGTGCTCGGGCATCGCGTCGCCTCGCTGGTGCTGGTCAACGCCCCGGTGCACGGGCCCACCGCCCTTTTCCAGCGCGGCCGGATGCTGATGCTGCCCGGCGTGCGCCACCTCGCCGTGCTCCTCTCCGAGGTGCGCGCGCTGCGCAACCTCTTCGCCGCCGATTTCACCTTCGCGCGCCCGCTGCCGCAGGACCTGATCGACCAGATCCTGGATGTGCCGTATGACGCCCAGGTCGGCGGCCTGCTCGCGCTCGCGCACACCGACCTCGCCCCCCGGCTCGGCGAGATCGCCTGCCCGACCCTCGTCGTCCATTCCGACCGCGATCGCGTGATCCGCGCGGAGCAGTTCGCGGTCGCGCGCGAGCGCATCCCGGGCGCGCGTTCGGCCTTTCTCGGGGAGACCGGGCATTGCCCGATGGTCGAGCGGCCGGAGATCTTCGAGCGCGACGTGGAGGACTTCCTCACCGGTCCGGCGTCCGGAGTCGAGGGGAGCGGCGCGGTCGCGGCGGCGGCGGTCGCGGCGGTGGGGGCGGCCGGGGCGGCGGCGCCGGTCGGGGCGGTTGCTGGGGTGAAAGCCTGATGCACGTCCGCTTCGCCCGGGTTGCGGCCTGCGCCGCGCTGCTGCTTCTCGCCTCCTGCACGAGCACGACCAGGCCCTCCCCGGTGCGGGCGCGCTGGCTCGCGGCAGGGCTGGAAAAGGTGGTCCCGGTGGGCACGCTCGACGTGCACTACCTGGAGCAGGGCAGCGGGCCGGCCGTGGTGCTCTTGCACGGCTACGGCGGCTCCGCCTACGATTGGCGCCACCAGCTTGCGCCGCTGGCGGCCGCCGGATTCCGCGTCCTCGCGCCGGACCTGAAGGGCGCGGGCTATACCAGTCGGCCGGAGGACGGGCATTACTCGGCGGAGGACCAGGCGGACCTGGTCGCCGAATTCATGACGGCGATCGGCGTCCCGCGCGCCCACCTGGTCGGCAACTCCTACGGCGGCGGGGTCGCGCTCGTCGCCGCGCTCAAGTATGCTCCGCGCTTCGAGCGCCTGGTGCTGATCAACAGCATGTGCTACGCCCAGAAGTATCCGTTCTACATCTGGGTGGCGCGCGCGCCGATCCTCGGACACCTGTCGCTGACGCTTCTGCCCGACCGTTTCATGGTCGGGTATGTGCTGCACGAGGCGTACTACAAGAAGGAGCGCATCCCGCAGGAGGTGTACGACGAGTACACCTGGCAGCTCGGCTATGCGGGCTCGCGGGCGGCGCTCCTGCGGATGGCGCACGCGCTGGTGCCGGACGACATGGAGGAGCGGCAGGCGCTGATCCGGAAGATCCCGCAGGAGACGCTGGTGCTGTGGGGCCGGCACGATCCGATCATCCCGCTGGCGCACGGCGAGCGGCTGCGGCGCGAGATCGTCCGCTCCCGCCTCCTGATCCTGGAGGACTGCGCGCACGTGCCGAATCAGGAGAAGCCGGAAGTGGTGAACCCGCTCCTGGCGGAGTTCCTCAAGCAGGGGACGGTGCGGGGCGCGGCGGGCGCGGCGGGGGTGACGGATCCGGAGGCGGCGGCGGGCGGCGGGGCGGAAGCGCCGGCGGGGGGGGGCCGCTAGTGGATTTCAGCCGCTGGCCGAACCGGCGACGGTGGAACTGTCGAATGCCGATTGTCGATTGTCGATTGACCGCATGCAACCGGTCAGCCGGGAATCAATCGACATTCGGCAATCGACAATCGACAATCCGTTGGTGCCGTCACCGCCCCTCATCGGACTCATGGTAGCGATGCTGGAACCCGCCCTCGGGCAATTCCTGGACTACCTGACCGTCGAGTGCGGCCTGGCTGAGAACACGCGCCTGGCCTACGCAAGCGACGTGGAGGCGCTGGCGAGGTTCCTGGCGACGCGGCGGCGGCCGGACGTGCGGTCGGTGAAGGCGGAGGACGTGCTCGGCCATTTGCAGGCCCAGCGGGAGCGGGGGCTGGACCCGAACTCGATCTCGCGCGGGCTGGTGGCGGTCAAGATGTTCTTCCGCTGGTGCGCGACGAACGGCCTGGTGACGACCGATCCGACCTCCTTTCACGACTGTCCGAAGCTGTGGCGGAAGCTGCCGCACGTGCTGGGGGTGGAGGAGCTGGACGCGCTGCTGGCGGCGCCGGAGGCGGACACGCCGCGCGGCTTGCGCGCCCGGGCGCTCCTGGAAGTCCTGTATGCAACGGGGGCGCGGGCGAGCGAGGCGGCGACGATCACGCTGCCGAACCTGCACCTGGATCTCGGGTATGCGCGGGTGTTCGGGAAGGGTTCGAAGGAGCGGATCGTGCCGCTGGGGGGGAAGGCGCGGGCGGCGGTCGCGGCGTGGCTGGAAAAAGGCCGGCCGCACTACCTGAAGGGGCGGACGAGCGAGTGGCTTTTCCTGTCGCAGAAGGGGGGCGGGGGGATGACGCGCAACCTGGTGTGGCGGATCGTGACGGGGGCGGCGCGGGACGGGGGGCTGCGGCTGGGGGTGCATCCGCACGTGCTGCGGCATTCGTTCGCCACGCATCTGCTGGAGGGCGGGGCGGATCTCCGGTATGTGCAGGAGATGCTGGGGCATGCGAAGGTGTCCACGACGCAGATCTACACGCACGTGGACAAGCGGCGGCTGAAGGCGCTGGTGAAGAAGTTCCACCCGCGGGGGTAGCGGGGGCGGGGGGCGGTCGCCGGACACCCGGGAGGGCAGGGGGCGGCGAAGCGATGGCCGCTCGCCGGCAGTGGGGGTGCATGTCCCCCATTGCTGCGCCCCGCATCGCCGGTTCTCCCGCGGCTGCGGTAGGGGCGCGTCGTGACGCCCCCCTACGGGGAGCAGCGTATGCCGTGCACGCCTACAGGAAGGGACCTCCGCCCGCCACCCGTCGCCCACAGCCCGGCACGCCGCGCATGAGCCGAGAAGGGCGACCCGCGACCGGCCCAGGGACCCCGGCTTGCCGCGGATCACGCCGATCGCGAAGGTGAATAGATCTCGGCCGATCCGCACCCGGCGCGCGGCCTGCCGCAGGGACCGGCCGCGGCAACCCGGCGTCGG
>JACRIP010000248.1 GCA_016220045.1 Planctomycetota bacterium | reverse complement strand
GGAGATTCTGTGCGGCCTGTTCAGCCTGCTCTCGCTCTGCGCCTACGCGGCCTGGTACCGCCGCGCCCCGCGGGACCCGGTCGGCCGGTTCGCCTGCGCGGCGGCGCTTGTCGCCTATGCGCTGGCGCTCCTCTCCAAGGAGATGGCCGCGATCGTTCCCGTCCTCGCCCTGCTCCTCGAGCCCCTGCTCGCCGCCGCGCCGGTCGCGGCGGTCGCGTCGGCGCCGCCGCCGGAGGCCGTGGCGGCCGGCGCGACGCGCTTCTCCGCCTGGGCGCGCGGCGTCGCCCGCCGCCAGGCCGGATACCTGCTGGTCCTCACCGCCTACATGATCGTGCGGAGCTGGGCGATCGGCGGCGTCGCGCCCGGCACCCCGCCCCTCGAGGCGCTGCACATCCCGGGCGGGCAGCGCGTCCTGCTCATGGCGCAGGTTTTCGGCGACTATGTGCGCCTGATGGTCCTGCCGGCGCCGCTCCTGGCCGTGCATCGCTGCAACTCCGTGCGCGCGGCGATGCTCGCCGACTTCGCCCAGCCCGCGACCTGGTTCGGTCTCCTGGCCCTTGCCGGCGCCGCGTTCACGGTGTGGGTCGCGGTGCGGCGCGGCCGGCCGGGCGTGGCCGTGGGGGTCGCGTGGTTCTACGTTGCGCTGCTGCCGGTCTCGAATCTCCTCGTGCCGATCGGGGTCATCTACTCGGAGCGTGCGCTCTACCTGCCGTCGGTCGGTCCCTGCGTCCTGCTCGCGGGCCTGATCTTCGCCCTGGCCGGGCGGGTCGCCGCGCCCGGGACGCGCCGTCTCCTCCTGCTGGCATTGCCGGCGCTCGGCCTGCTCGTTCCCTGGGCGGCGATGACGCGGGCGCGCAACGAGGTGTGGCGCACGCAAGCCACGCTCTTTCAAGACCTGGTGGAGCGCGATCCGCAGAATCCCCGGAACTGGCTGGGGCTGGCGCAGGTTGCCCTGGATGGCGGGCGCCTCGACGAAGGCCTCGGGCTCTACGATCAGGCGGTGGCCCTGGGCGCGAACGACCCCTTCACGCGGCGCAACCGGGGGATGCTGCACCTGACCGCGGGGCGCGCCCGGCTCGCGGAAGCGGATCTGACGGCGGCCCTGGCCGGCCTGCCGGCGGGGTCGCGGGCGGCGGTGAGTGTGCGGCTGGGGCGCGCCGCGGCGCGGCGGGCGCTGGGCGATCCGGCCGGCGCGCACGACGATCTCGCGGCGGCGGCCGCGGCGGCGCCCGACGATCCGGACGTGTGCGTTGCCTACGGCGAATCCTGGATGCGTAGCGGCCGCCCGGCCGCGGCGCTGTCGTGGTTCGAGCGGGCGGTCGCGCGCGCGCCGCGGAACGGGGCGGCGCATGACCATCGGGCATTCGCCATGGAAGCGCTCGGGCGCTTCGCGGAAGCGTGGGATGCGCTCGCGCCGGCGCTGGAGCTGCCGGCGCCGCTGCCGGCCCGCGCGGGCGTGCTGCGCGACCTGCTGCGGGTGGAGCTGGGGCGGGAGCTGGAAGCGGCGGCGCCGGCGCTCGACGCCGCGACCGCCGGGGATTCCGCGCTGGCGGCGCGCGCCCTCGCCCCGCTGGCGCGCGCCTGGCTCACGCTGGGCCGGCCGGAAGCCGCCCGTGAGGCGGTGCGTCGCCTGCGTGCGCTGGGAGTCGTCGTGCCGGCCGACCTGGAGGGCCTCGACCGGCGGTAGCGCGGTCGCGGGGCGCGTGGTTCATCACCCCCATCGCGATTTCCGATGCGAGCGGGCGGCTGCGATTGCCGCTTCTGCGGGCGCGTCTGCTGGTCAGGGGCAGGGCCGGCGGATAGAATCCACCCCGGCCGGCGCGCTCGCCGCGAGGCGCCGGCGACGATCGGTGATGGGTCTGGCTGCCTTGCGACGGCCTGCGTGACGGGGCCAGGAACGGTCCTGCCGACCAGCCCAGGAACCGAGGATCCCGCACGCCGGCCCTTTGTCGTCCCGGCGTCCCGCCGGTCGTCGCCAGGTAGCCACACCCATCGGTGACCCGCGGAGGAGCACATGACAGGACCGGCGACCGGGGCGCGCACGTACGCGATCGCGGCCGGTGTGGGCGCGGCCGTGGGCGCCGGGATGGCCCTGCTGGTGGCTCAGGGGAATCCCGGACACATGGGGATCTGCGGGGCGTGTTTTCTGCGCGACACGGCGGGCGCGCTGGGGCTGCATCGGGCGGCCGCCGTGCAGTACGTCCGGCCGGAAATCGTCGGCCTGGTGCTGGGCGGCATGGCGGCGGCGGTGGCGCGGGGCGAATTCCGTCCGCGCGGCGGCGGCGCGGCGCTCTTCCGGTTCGTGTTGGGCGCCTGGGTCGCCATCGGGGCCTTGGTGTTCCTCGGCTGTCCGTTCCGGATGTTGCAGCGGCTGGGTGGCGGGGACCTCGCCGCGGTCGCGGCGCTGGGCGGGCTGGCCGTAGGCATCTGGGTCGCGCAGCGGCTGGTCACGTGGGGGACCGTGCCGGGACGGGCGACCGCGCTGCCGGCCGGCGCCGGACTGCTGCTGCCGACGCTCGCGCTGGCGGCGCTCGCGGCGCTGCTGCTGCGGCCGGCAGGGCTCCTGTTCAGCGAGAAGGGACCGGGGGCGCTGCACGCTCCGTGGGCGCTCTCGCTGGGCGTGGCGGCGGGGGCCGGCGTCCTGCTTCAGCGCATCCGCTTCTGTACGCTCGGGGCGGTGCGGGGCGTGCTGTTTCTCGGCGATTGGTTGCCCGGGGCCGCGCTCGCCGGCCTGGTGCTCGCCTACGGTGTTGCATCGGCGGCCGGCGGGCGGTTCCGGCTCGGGCTGGAGGGGCAGCCGATCGCGCACGCCGACCTGCTATGGAGCGGCGTGAGCATGGCGCTGGTCGGGCTGGCGGCGTCGTTGGCGAGCGGGTGTCCGGTACGCCAGCTCATTCTCGCCGGGGAAGGGGACGCGGACGCGGGGGTGACGGTGCTCGGCATGGCGGTGGGCGGGGCGCTGGCGCACAACTTCGACCTGGCGAGCAGCGCGGCGGGGCCGACGGTGGGGGGAAAGGCGGCGGTCCTGGGCGGCCTTGCGTTCTGCGGTGTCGCGGCCCTGCTCATGCGTCCGCGCGCGGCGTCCGCGGGTGGGGCCGCGTCCGGGCCGGCGCTCCCGCAGGTCGCGGCCCTGCCGCCCGCCCCGGCCCCGGCGCCGCCGTCGCCGGCGCAGGCGCAGGAGTCCGCCCGTGGCTGAGGCGCTCGATGCCCGCGGGCTGACGTGCCCCTACCCGAGTGCGCTGGTCTTGCGCGCGCTGACCGAACGTGCTCCCGACGAGTTGATTGTGTGGGTCGACGACCCGAATTCGCGGGAGCAGCTCGCACGGCTCGCCCGCCGCCATGCGTACGCGAGCACGTGCGTGCGCCGGGAGGGATACGACGAGGTCACGCTGCGGCGCTCTGCGGGCGCAGGTGCGGTTACTCTCTGAAGTGCCCGGCGCAGCGCAGCCCGACGACCGGATCGCCCTCCACGAACACATCCCCGCTCGATTCGTTGGCTCCAACCGGTCTGGGAATCTGCCGATAAAAGGAGGCGTGGCATCTCGCTTTCTTCCGGACCAATCCCCCCGGTCCGGGGCGCGGCTCGTGCGCTCGCGACCCACGCGGCATCCGATTTGATATCCAATGACCCGGGGAAGGTCGCCGCGAAACCGCACGCAAGATTCGGAACCTGCTGAGATGCCTGAAGTTATGAACGTCGGCAGGCGGCGATCACAGGCGGCCGAGCGGCGCGGAAGAATGCCCCGCGTAACGGATTGTTGCCGTTCCCGCGCCATCGCGAGTAACGAATCGTTGGGTCTCGCCGGCTGCCTGGCCGGCCCCGGGATCGAATCGGGGCTTGGCGTGCGGCCTGGACGACGCGGAGGACCCGTTGCGATGTGCCTGCATCGGGCGCGGTCGGTTCGCCCCGCCGGTCGGCGCGGATTCACGTTGCTGGAAGCCCTGCTCGCCTGCATCGTCATCGTGATCGCGTTGCTCGGGCTCGCCGCCACACTTTCCTACATCTCGCGCTCCGACATGTCGGCCCAGGAGACGAGCGACGCCCTCAACGCCGCCCGCGCGGAGATCGAGACGCTCCGGGCGACCTCCTTCGCTCAGCTCGCCGCTCTGGCCAACACGGAGTTTGCCGTGACCGGGCTGCGCGGCTTGAACCCCACCGGGACGATTCAGGTGAACACCGTAAACCCCGCGCTCTACGACGTGACGGTAACGGTTTCCTGGCGCGGCGTGATGGGGGAGCGCAGTTTGAACCTCCGCACCCAGATCGCGGAGCAGTAGCGATCGCGCGTCGGGACTCTTCCGACCGGTGTGTTGCATAGGGTATACACATGATCACTGGGCGAACTTCATTCGCGGCGCGCGGACCGCAGGCGGGTCGGGACCGTCGCGCGGGTTTCACCGCGGTTGAAATGTGGATTTCCTGCGGGATCATGGTCGTCGCCGTGGCCACCACGCTGGGTGTGATGAATGCGAGCCTGCGTACGCTCGACGGCGGGGTCGCGGCGAACGTCCTGGACGCGCGCGCGCGCCGGCTCGTCGAGCAGGTGGCGCAAGAGCTGCGGCAGGCGGGCGCCGCCACCCTGGTCCCGCCGAACCCGAACGCCTCGACCACGCTCGCCTTCCAGCAGAATGCGGGCTACGTCGCCGGGGCGGTGACCTGGGGGCCGTTGACCAGCTACAGCCTGATCGCGATGCCGTCCGGGCTCGGCATGCCGCCCCTCTTCGAGTGCCGGCGGACCTCCGGCACGCAGGCGATTTCGCTCGGCGGAGACATTGCGCCGAACGGGCTGGCCTTCACCCTCACGCCCGCGGGACTGACGATCACGGTGACGCTGCAGCGTACGCTGCCGACCGGGGAGACGATCACCCGCACGTCCGCGACCACCGTGACCCTGCGCAATTGATTCCCGTGCGGAGGCCCTTCGGCATGGACACTCACGTCACGCGCTCCTTCGGCACGGCCACGCTGCGGCGCGAGCGCGCGCGCCGCCTGCGCCGCGCCGGCTCCGCGCTGCTCATCGCGCTGGTGCTGGTCATGCTGCTCACGGGCTATAGCGGTTCGCTGGTCTCGCTCGCCCTGGCGAACAGCCGCAGCGTCGACGCCGCGGTCGAGTTGACCCGCGCGACCTACGTCGCCGAGGCCGGGATCAACGCGGCCATCGCGGAGCTCAACGCCGGGGTCGATGCGGACGGCGACGGCCTGGGCACGATCTCCCGGAACTACCCGAACCCGCAGATCGCTTCGAGCCGCTACCGCGTGCGCTGCACCACCAACGCCGACGGCAGCCGGCGCCTGGTCGCCAGCGGCGCCGTGCCGAACGGCCTGCGCGCCATCGAGGCGGTCGCCGCGCCCGAAGTGCCCTTCCCCGGCGGCGACGCCGCCCTCGGACTCTTCGGCCCCTCCGGCACGCACACCAAGTTCAAGATCTTCTCCGACCATGACGAGGAGGACGACGACGACGACGACAGGGAGGTCGCGGACACCATCAAGATCAACGGCTACCCCGCCGATGGCGGCGCGGCGGTGCCGGCGCTCGCGATCCAGGACCCCGTCGCCTACCAGAAGGTCATGGAGAAGCTCTCCAAGGAGATCGCGAAAGGTAAGGTGTCTGCCGGGTCATTCGACGGCGCGCCCTACGTCGCCTACACCAACAAGAAGGGCGACACCGTCAGCCTCCCGATCGTGCCGTTGCCCAATCCGAACTACAACCCGACCCTGCTGGCCAGCCTGCGCGACGCCATCATCGACCGTACCTTCAACGACATCATTCCCCACGCCGACCAGACGATCGCCACCGACGGCCACAAGATCTCGACCGCCGTGGTGTGGGGCACGCCCCTCTCGCCCAAGACCACGGTGATCTCTTCCAAGGACGCCAAGGTCAAGAGCGGCGGCGTCATCACCGGCAGCGGCACGCTGGTCATTCACGGCGAGCTCAAGCTGGAAAAGGGCTCGGTGCTCAACTGGACGGGCAACGTCATCGTCATCGGCAACGAGGACAAGGGCAAGGACAGCGCCAAGCTGAAGAGCGAAGGCGGCACGATCAACGTCGTCGGTAACGTTTTCGTCATGGGCACCGACAAGGGCTCCGGAGAATTCAAGGTCGACAACGACGAGAAGAAGAAGCAGGGCTCCGCGCACATCACCGGCGCCGTGCTCGTCATGGCCGGGCCCGAAGAGAAGAAGAAGGCGAAGCTCAAGGCCGAATCCGGCGATTTCACCGTGGACGGCTTCATCGGCGTGTTCGGCGAGCGCGCGGAGTTGAAGGTGGAGGAGGAGCACCATGACACCTCGGCGTTCACCACGAATGGCGCGGTGGTGGTCGCGGTGCCGGAGAACGACGACGACAAGCACGAGAAGCTCTCGGTCAAGCTGCACGGCAACACCTCGATCCGGTACGATCGCACCAAGCTGGCGGCGGCGATGGCGGGCATCCTGAAGTTCACCGGAGAGTACGGGATCCCGAGCCCGGTGCGGCTGCGCTCGTGGCGCGAAGTGTCGCCCTACCTGGCGGACGTGCCGCAGAATTGAGGACGCGGCGGCCGACGCGAGTACGGGCTTGCCCTGATGCGGTGGCGGGGCGAGCGGCCGGGAGCAAGTCGGGGGCATGAGTGAATTCCGGAAGCGGCCGGTGCCCCGCGGGGGAGGTTGCGGGAATTCAGGATCGTGTCCCGGTCCTGCGGCCGATTCGAACCCGGCCGCGCGCGGCGTGAAACGTAGGAAGGATGGGTCATGGTAGGCCGGTTCGGGGCGGGGGCCGGCAGGCGCCGGCGGGCGCGCGTCGGGCGGCTCGCGGGGTTCCTGCTGTGTGCGACCGCGTGGTGCGGCGGGCCCTGCGCGGCGGACGTGGTGCGCCTGAAGAACGGCACGCTCCTGGAGGGCCGGATCGTCGCGGAAGACGACCGCGCGCTGGTCCTGGAGATAATGGGCGGGCGGATGCAGATTCCGCGGGCGGACGTGCTCTCGGTGACGCGGGAGGCGCTGCGTCCGGAACCGCGCAAGGCCGCGCCCG
>JACRIP010000247.1 GCA_016220045.1 Planctomycetota bacterium | reverse complement strand
GCGAACGGCGGTGCGCTCGGCAGCGGCGGCGGCGACCACGCCACGGGCGGAGGCTCGGGCAGTGGCGGCGGCGACCACGGCACCGCCTCGGGCGCAGGCAGTGGCGGCGGCGACCACGTGACCGGTGAAGGCGCCGGCTCCGGCGCGGTGGCCGGCGACGGCAGCGGCGGCGGCGGCGCGCCCGCTCCCCCGTCCGCAAACTGCGATACGTGCCCGATGAAGCTGCCGTCCGCGTCGATGCGCTCCGACGCGTGACCCGTCTGCAGCACGCCGCCGCACTTCGGGCACTCCACGCGCCGCGCCAGGTCCATGCCCACCAGGTTGTACTGCGCGGCGCAGCCCGGGCAGCGCGCCAGCCGCTTCCCCTGTCCCCCCAGCAGCTCCTTCACCTGATCGCGCGTCAGATAGCCGCGCGCATACAGCACCTCACCGAGGCGCTTCACGTCCCCCTTCGCTTCCAGCATCCCCTGGACGCGCAGCGCGTCGGCGAGCTGCTCGGCGGTGAGCCAGCCGCGGCGCAGCGCTTCGGCGCCCAGCATCGTGGCCCCGCGCGGCGCCGCCGAATAGTCCGACGGCTTGGCCAGGTTCTTCACCTGGAGCGCCTGCAGGTCCGCCAGCTCCTTCGGGGTGACGAAGTGGCGCTCGACGAGGAGCTGGCCGAGCGTACGGTCGCAGCCGCCCGCCTGCTCGCGCAACAGGTTGTCCAGATGGTCCTGCGTAAGATACCCGAGCTGGAGCGCCAGCTTGCCGAGCAGGATCTCCCCGTGCTGGTCCATGACGCCTCCCCCGCGACGCGAAGTTTGGCTGCGACCGCGGACACCGTAACCGCCGGCCCGCGGTCAGATGCTACCAATCCTCCCGTAGCGGGGTCAAGACGAGTTGCGCTCCGCCCCTCCCTCCCCCGTGGGGCGCAGGATTACGTACTTCTACTCCCCCGCTTCCGCCGCGGTTACGTAGCCGTCGCCGTCGGCGTCCAGCCGGTCGAACGCCTCGTCCGCGCCGCGGAATTCGGCCCGCGCCACCCGGCCGTCCGCGTCCCGGTCGTAGCGGGCGACGAATCCCTTCGGGGAGGTTCCGTAGCGGTTCGCCACGAAGCCCGCCACTTCCTCGATCGTGATCCGCTCGTCGCCGTCCTCGTCGAGGGCGTCGAATTCCACGTCCGCCGTGAGCGGGAACTCCGCGCGCACGACGGCGCCGTCCTGGTCGGCGTCGGCCTCGGCGAAGTGCTTGATTGCGCCCCGGATGCGCTTGAGGCGGCCGTCGGCTTCGGCGGCTTCAACCTCGGCGCGGCTGACCCGCTGATCCCCGTCGGCATCGACGGTGGCCAGGAACGGCCGCGCCTCGGCGGGCAGCTCGTCACCCGACAGGGCGCCATCGCCGTCGCGGTCGAGCGCCGCGAACTTCTGGCGGGCCTCCTCGGTCGCGCGCAATTCGCCGCCCGCGCGGCCCGCCGCCACGCGCCCGGCCTCCGCGCGCGTGACGAAGCCGTCGTGGTCCTGGTCCACGCGGTCGAAGCGCTCCCGGCCGTCCGGCGGGCATTCCGCCCGCGAGATGCGCCCGTCGCGGTCCTGGTCGTGCTTGCGGAAGATCGCGTTCAATTCGCGCGGGAGACCCGGTTTGGCCGCGTCCTTGGCGCGCCGCAGGGCCGCCAGCTCGGCGCCGGTGAGCAGGCCGTCCCCGTCGCCGTCGGCGGCGGTGAACAGATCCTCGCCGAAGGGAAACTCGTCGAGCGTCAGGCTCCCGTCGCCGTTGCTGTCGCAGAGATCGATGAAGGCCCTGCCCTCATCGCCGGCGTGCGCGCTGCGCGCCCAACGACCGATCGCGAGCGGCGCGGCCGCGACCGCCAGTACCAGGGCCAGGGTCATTGCACGTCTGCGGTTCATGTGTCGTCGCCTCCAAAGCCGGGTTGCAGGTCTGGGGTGTTCACCCGGAATTGTACCCCGCCTGCGGCCGACCGCAACCCCGCGTCGCCAGGCGGTCGAAATGCGCCGCCGGACGGTCGGCCTCGTGTCCCCTCTGCTCACGCGGTCGCCCTGGGCAGCCGGCCTGAAGGCCGGCAACGAACCCGGGCTGAAGCCCGGTACTACAAGCACACGGCATGAGGACGGTCAGGCACTCTTGTGGCGCAGGCGTCCTCGCCTGCGCCGCAGGGCGACGGATCGGTGCACTGCGCGCGGCTACCGCCGCACCCGCACGTAGCGGATCGGGCAGCCGAGCAGCTCCTGGAGCTGGAGCGTCTCCTCGTCGCTCGGCGGCCGGGTGGGATTCGCGACCTCGGCGACGAAGCGGGCGAAGCGCGCCGGATACTCGTAGATCAGGTCGTTGAGCGTGCTGTGGGCGTTGCAGCACGGCGTGCGGATCAGGAGGTGGTGGTGATGGCCGGCGGCCGCGCGGCTGAGCGCCGAACGCCACCACGCGTCCGGGATCAGCTCCCGGCACAGCGGGCAGACGATTTCGCCGACGCCGCCAGGATCGATGAAGACCGGGTGGGAGTGGATCGCGACGTGGATCGCGGCCGGCGCCGCGTAAGCGGCCAGCGCGGCGCGCAACGCGCCCAGCGTCGCGGGCTCGGGCACGAAATCCGGGTCCGCGGGGACGATGATCAGGCGGCTGGCGGTCACCCGGCGCCGCCCGCCCGCGCCGCGAGCACGATGCGCGCGCAGGCCTCGGCGTCGGACAGCGCATCGTGATGGCGCAGTTCGATGCCCAGGCGGCTGCAGACGAGCGGCAGCTTGGTCGGGAAGATCCCCCAGGTGCGACGCGCCAGCCGCACCGTGCACTCGAACCCCTGCGGCGGCGCCGGCAGCCCCGCGGCGGCGCAGCACGCGTGCAGCACGCGCCGGTCGAAGGAGGCATTGTGCGCGGCCAGAAACACCGCGCCGTCCAGCAGCGCGGCCACGCCCGGCCACGCCTGCGCGAACAGCGGCGCCTGCGCGACGTGCGACCAGGTCAGCCCGTGGATGTCCGAAAACAAAACTTCGCGCCGCGGCGGCCGGATCAGCCGCTGCTCGCGCGCGACGATGCGACCGCGTTCGACCCGCACCAGGCCGACCGAACAGGCGCTGTCCGCGCCGTAGTCCGCGGTCTCGAAATCGATCGCCACGAAGGGCGCTTCGGGGTCCAGCGCCGGCACGGGAACCCCCGCCGGCGACGCCCCCGCGCCGGTCCCGCGTTCCTGCGGCATCCGTCGTCCCATGCTTGCCCTATTCTTTCTCCGGCGGCGCCAGCCCGTACTTCTTCATCCGCCGCGCCAGCGACATCCGGTTCATGCCCAGCAGCGGCGCCGTCTTGCGGATGTTCCAGCCGTTCGCCTCCAGCGCCTTCTTGATCACCTCCTCCTCCATCGCGCCGACCTTGTCCTTGAGCCCGGTCTTCGGCCGCGCCGGCTGCACGCGCAGCGCCCGCAACGCCGGCGACAGATTCTCCGGCGTCAGCACCTCGCCCCCTAACGCCGCCAGCTTGCGCACCTCGTTCTGCAGCTCGCGCACGTTCCCCGGCCAGTCGTACTCGCAGAGCAGCCGCAGCGTCTCGTCCGCGAACCGCCGCCGCTTGATCGGCGTCGCGCGCGCCGCCTCGTCCAGGAAGGAGCGCGCCAGGAGCGGGATGTCCTCGCGCCGGTCCGCCAGCGACGGCACCTTGAGCTCGACCACGCCCAGCCGATAGAACAGGTCCTCGCGGAATTTCCCGTCCGCGACCAGTTCACGCAGGTTGCGATGCGTCGCCGTGACGATGCGCACGTTGACCTTGCGCGCCAGCATCGCGCCGACCGGCCGGACCTCGCCCTCCTGCAGCACGCGCAGCAGTTTTTTTTGCAGATCCACGCTCATCTCGCCGACCTCGTCGAGGAAGAGCGTGCCGCCGTTCGCCATCGCGAACAGGCCTTCGCGGTCGGCATTGGCGCCGGTGAAGGAGCCCTTGACGTGGCCGAAGAGCTCGCTTTCGAGCAGGGTATTGGCGAGTGCGCCGCAGTTCTCCGCGACGAAGGCTTTTTCGCGGCGCGGGCCGTTGAAGTGGATGGCGCGCGCGATCAGCTCCTTGCCGGCGCCGCTCGGTCCGTGGATAAGGACCGGCAGGTCGGTGGCGGCGACGCGTTCGATCGCGTGGAAGAGCTTGCGCATGAGCGGCGACTCGCCGAGGATGTTGTCGAACTGGAAGCGCGCGGAGAGGGACTCGATCTGGCGGCGCAGGCGGGTCTTCTCGGCGAGCGAGTCGGCGTGAAGGCGGGAGTTGGCGACCGGGGCGGCGAGGCGGCGCGGACGGCGAGCGTGCCGTCGGCCTCGCGGAGCACCACGAAGCCGCGCTCGGCGTGGGTGCACT
>JACRIP010000246.1 GCA_016220045.1 Planctomycetota bacterium | reverse complement strand
GGCGGACCCCTGTGTCCGCCCCGCCGGCTCGCCGACTCCACCCTTCCGGCACGCATTGCGATACCCTCTTCAGGCGGAACGATGGGCCAATCGCGGTTCGTCTTCGGTATAGGCTCCGTCTGAAGAGGCGGTCGCAAAAGCCAGCGATCCGAACCCCTGCGGTGCAGGTGAGGACGCCTGCACCACAATTGCCGGAGAGCTCCCGAACGATCACCGGGAAGCCGGGAACCCTTGTGGCGCAGGCCATCCGGCCGTCGCCGCGAGGTCTCCGGCGCCGGAGTCCCGCGAGGTTGGCCCGATCCCCAGAACCAGGCGTTCTCGCCCGAATCGACCTTTTGCGGCAGCCGCTGAAGGCGGAACTGCAAACGAGCCCGATGGCCGACCTGCGGCGATCGGCGTCGTCGTGCCACGAAAACGGGGGACGCGGCGCCTGGCCGCGTCCCCCGGGGACTCACCTGAATTCGTTCGCCGGTCGCCGCAGCCCCGCCGCAGCCGCGCCGGCGCCGCCGCAGCCGCGCTAGTTGCCGTGGAAGGCCAGCCGCCCGCCGCGCACCGAGACCTTCACCGCCGAGCCTTCCTTGATGTGCCCGGACAGGATCTCCTCGGAGAGCGGACCCTCGACCTGGTCCTCCACCGTGCGCCGCAGCTCGCGCGCGCCATACTCCCGGCTGTACCCCTTCTCCGCCAGGAAGCGCCGCACCGGCCCGGTGAACTCCAGCGTCAGCTTCACCCGCTCCGCGTGCGTCTGCACCTCCGCCAGCAGGTTGTCCACGATGCGCAGACAGTCGTCCAGCTCCAGCGCGTCAAAGAGCACCACCTCGTCCAGCCGGTTGATGAACTCCGGCCGGAACTCCTGCTTCAGCGCCGTCACCGTCTCGCGCAGCAGATCCTCGCGCTCCAGCTTCTGCCGCTTCCCTACGTCAAACCCCGAACGGTTGCGGTAGCTGTCCACCTGCTCCACGCCCACGTTCGACGTCATGATGATCACCGTATCGTTGAAGGGCACCCGGTTCCCCTTGCTGTCCGTCAACGTGCCCTCGTCGAGCACCTGCAGCAACAGGTCGTGCACCTTCGAATCCGCCTTCTCGATCTCGTCGAAGAGGACCACCCCCGACCCGCGCTTGCGCAGCGACTCGGTCAGGTAGCCCCCCTCCTTGTGGCCGATGTACCCCGGCGGCGCGCCGATCAGCTTCGCGTATTCGTGCGGCATCGAGTATTCGCTGCAGTCGATGCGGATCAGCTTCGAACGATCGTCGTAGAGCGCCTGCGTCAGCGCCTTCGCCAGCTCGGTCTTGCCCACGCCGGTCTGGCCCACGAAAAAAAAGGTTCCGATCGGACGCTCGGCGTTGCGCAGACCGAGCAGCGCCTTGCGCACGACGCGGCTCACGGTCTGGATCGCCTCCTCCTGGCCGATCACGCGCCGCCCCAGTTCGCCCTCCAGGCCCTGCAGCCGCGTATGGTCGCGCGCCGGCGCCGCCAGCGCCGGAACATTGTCGAACAGGTGCAGCTCCGCCCGCTCCTCCCCCGGCACCGGCAACGCCACCTGGCTGATGTCCAGGTTCGGGTTCGCCTCGATGCACACCTGGTAGACCCGCTCCTCCGCGCCCATCCGCCGCTCCAGCGACTCGATCACCGCGATCTTCGGCGCCACCAGGTCGTTGTACCCGACGATGCACGCGTTCACCACCAACTGCTGGTAGCTGCGCTTGCTCGGAATCTTCTTCACGTGCAGGAGCTCGGCAATCTCCTCGTTCGTGAACACCCGGACCTTCACGAACTCGTCGATGCCTTCGCAATACCGGAGCACGATGTTCGGTTCCATGCGGATCATAACTCACCTCAGCACAGCAGGTCCCGTCTCGCGTCGAGCCCACACCTGCGTATTCTTCGACGTTATCGGACGGGAACTTGAGTCCGTGGCGCGCGGCTTCTGCGGCGACCGCACGAATAGTCATTCTAGCCGCAAAACCCACAAGGATCAAGCCCGGGAACGGGGGATTGCCGGCCAGGTTCAATCCGGCCGCAAAACGGGGACACGATCCTGGATTCCCGCAACCTCCCCCGCGGGTCGTAGGTCCTTTCCGGAATTCAGGTCATGTCCCCGTTTTGCTCCCCAGGAGGGGGACGGTTGCCGCGACCTGAACCCGGCCGGCATGCCGGCCTGCGAACCCTCCCCCGGGGGATGAAACCGCCGGGGGGAGGGGGCGGTTCGGCGCATTTTCACGCGTGGGAAAATCAGCGGCGATCAGGGCTCCCGGTCGTGCGGAAGCCCTTCCAGCGGACAGCCCGCGCACCGCGCCCGCGCGCGGCAGGAGGTCTTCGCCACGCGCACCAGCAGGGCGTGGTACTCGTTGAAGAGCGCGGCGTCGGCCGGGAGGTTGTCTTCGAAGAGCGCCTTCAACTCATCGTAGCCGGTCTCGTCGGGGGCGAGGCGATGGCGCCGCAGTACCCGCCAGGTGTAGGCATCGACGACGAAGGTCGGGTGACCCAGGGCGTAGAGCAGGATCGAATCGGCGGTCTCGGGGCCGATGCCGCGGATCTCGAGCAGGCTCGCGCGGGCGCGCGGCAACGCGACGGCGCGGAGGGAATCGACCGCGGATCCGTGCGCGCCCTCGAACCACTCCAGAAACGCGCGCAGGCGGCGCGCCTTCACGTTGAAGGTGCCGGCCGGCCGGATCAGCTCGGCCAGGCGGCCGGGGGGCAGCGCGCGCAGGCGCTGGGGATCGAGCACGTCGGCGGCGCGCAGCGCGGCGATCGCCTTCTCGAGGTTCGCCCAGGCGGTATTCTGGGTCAGGATCGCTCCGACCATGACTTCGAACGGACTCTCCCCCGGCCACCAGTGCTGCGGGCCATACGCGGCGAACAGCCGGTCGTAGAGATCCGTGAGGGCGGCGGTTTTTGAACCCATGCGGCTATCCTGCGGCCTCCTCGATGTAGAGCCCGCGACCCCAGGGCTCGCCGATCCAGGACCAGAAAACGGCGAGCGGGCGC
>JACRIP010000027.1 GCA_016220045.1 Planctomycetota bacterium | reverse complement strand
GGGCTGTGTCGATTGCCACGGGTGGCATGGCGTACCCCGGGCCACGCCCGCGCTTTTCGCCACGACCTGCGTGCGCTGCCATGCCGATCGGCCGGCGCTGGTCGAGCTCGGCGGGCGGCTCCAGCGTGCCCTGGCGTCTGCGGAGGAAGCCGCGTCCGCGGCCGGGGGGGCCGTGAAGGCGGCCGCGGGGCTTCGGGTACATACCCGGCCGATGCGGGAGCAGTTGGTCGCGGTGCGGGCGGCGCTCGGCGAGGTCGCGGCGGCGCAGCATGCCCTGGCGGGCTCCGAGCTCGAGGCCCAGGCCCGGGCCGTGGGCGGCCAGGCGCAGACGCTCGCCGCCGCGGCGACCGCCGCGCGCGCGGGCGCCGCGGCGCAACGCGATTGGCTGGTCGTGCTCTGGTGCGCGATCGCGTTCAATACCGTATTGATCGGGATGAAGTGGCGGCGCCTGCGCGTTGCGGGCTGACACGGCTGCGCCGGACTTTCGCAACACTTCGTATCGCAAGGACCGAGACCGAACCATGACCACCAAGAACTCCGGACGCGTCGTGTCGAATCTGGTGCTGTTCTGCGTGGCGGCCTGCTGCCTGCAGTGGCTGTTCGGGCTCGCAAGCGCGCGCGCCGACAAGGACAAGCCCGGTCCGGAAGCGAAGCTCAAGGAGCTGCTGGGACCGGAAGTCCGCAAGGTCGTGCCGGTGAAGAAGAAGCTGGCCGAGGAAGCGAAGAAGAAGCTCGAGACTGCTCTCGGGCAAACGCTGGAGGCGGCCGACCTGGAACCGTACTTGTACGACGTTGACGGCGTGACCTCGCCGGACACCGGCGAGCCGGTGAAAGTCCGCGCCTGTCTGACCGTGGCGAAGGGCCCGAGCGGGCCGATCCGTCTGGGGCTTGCAGTGGACCCGAAGGGTGAAGTCCTCGCCGCCAAGGTCTTCGAACATGGCGAGAAGACCGACCTCTTGATGGAGGAGTTCTGCCAGCAGTTCGTCGGCGACGTGGCGAACGAGACCTCCTGGCGCTCCCCGCAGGACCTGGAGGCGATCCTGGCGAAGGTGAAGAGTGCGGACGCCGAAAAAGACCCGGACGCGGCGAAGGCCAAGATCCTGCTGCGCGTGCGCCACGAGATGGAAGAGAACGGGGAGCTGATGGGCGAGCTGAAGGAGAAGCTGGAGAAGAAGGACGCCGCGGGGGCGGCGCAGGCGGCGAGCGGGATGGCGAAGGAGCTGGGCGAGGTGGGCGAGCAGATGGCCAAGCTGACGATGTACTACAAGCCGGATCAGGTGAAGCACCTGGTAGAGATCGCGGGCGGCGCGAAGGGCGCGGCCGAGCAGGTGGGGGAGGCGGCGAAGAAGAGCGACTGGGCGGCGGCGCAGCGGGCCTTCAAGGAGAAGCTGCACGAGAGCTGCGAGAAGTGCCACGACTGGAGCGATCCGACCACGGGCAAGAACTTCTACAAGTCTTTCCTGATGATGCGCGCGGGGGCCGGCGTCGGGAACGGCTACTGGGTGATCGGGCACGATCGGCACGCGCCCGCGGCCGCGCGCGACGTAGCGCAGGCGATTGCGAGCGGGTTCAAGAAGGCGCTCCTGACGCTGGATGCGACGAAATAGGGGCGGCGAGCCGCCGTGTTTCGTCCCCCTCCCCCGCCGCAGCGGGGGAGGGTAGGGGTGGGGGTAGGCACGCGCCACCGCTCGGCTTTGAAGGCTCAAGGACCTCCGCCATGCCGACCGTAGCCCCCGTCGCCACCGACCTTCCGTACGGCGCGGGCACCCTGCCCCTCGCCGGGTGTTTCCCGGATGCGGAATGGGTGACGCCGCAGGGCGCGGCCGCCGCGCCGCTCGCGGCCGACGCCCTGCGCGTCATCGTCGAGCGCCTCGCCGCCGACCTCGCCGCCGCGGCGGGACCGAACGGGCGCATCCTCCTGTCAATCCCCGATACCACCCGGTACGCCGCGGCGGAGGTCATCCTCCCGCCCCTCCTCGCCGCCCTCGCGCGCGGCGGCGCCGACCCCGCGCGCGTCGAAGCCCGCTTCGCCCTCGGCATCCACCGCACGCTCACCCGCGCGGAGCAGGAGGGCATCCTCGGCGCCGATGCCGCCCTGCGCCTCCGCTTCGCCGACCACGCCGCCAACGGACCCTTCGATCGGCTCGGCGTCACCCGCCGCGGCACTCCGATCGAAGTCAATCCCGCCGTGTGCAATGCCGATGCCGTGCTGCTCCTCGGCGCCGCCTCCTTCCACTACTTCGCGGGGTTCGGCGGCGGGCGCAAGCTGCTCGTGCCCGGGCTCTCCACGGCGCGCGCCTGCCGCGCCAACCACCTGCTCGTCCTGCGCACCGACGGGCCCGGGCGCCATCCCGGCGTCGGCCCGGGAAAACTCGCCGGCAACCCGGTGCACGAGGACATGATGGACGCGCTCGCCGAGGTCGAGCGCCGGACCCGGGTGTTCACCCTGACCCTGCTCTTCGACCCGAAGAAGCGGCCGCTCGCCGCCCACGCCGGCGACGCGCGCGCCGCCTTCGAGGGCGCCTGCCGGGATCATGCCGAGCGCTTCAGCCGGCGGGTCGCGGAGCGCCGGCCCGTCGTCCTCGTCTCCTGCGGCGGCGCGCCCAAGGACATCAACTTCATCCAGGCGCACAAGACGCTCGAATACGCGATGGCGGCGCTCACCCCCGGCGGGACGATGATCGTGCTCGCCGAGTGCCCGCAAGGCTACGGCCACGCGGAGTTCGCCGGCTGGTTCGCGCACGGTCCGGCGTCGGCGATGGAGGAGGCGCTGCGCCTCGACTACCAGATCTACGGCCAGACGGCCTGGGCGACGCGCTGGAAGGCCGAGCAGGCGGACATCCTCCTGGTCTCCGCGCTGCCGGAGGCCGACGTCGTGCGCATGGGCCTGCGTCCGGTCCGGTCTCTCCCCGAGGCGGAGGCGTTCGTGCGCGGCAAGCACGGCGGGCGGCCGCCGGCATTCGTGATCCCCTACGGCGCGATGACCCTGCCGGTCGTCGCGGCCGGGTGAGGCCGCGCCCGTTTTCCTTGGTGCGCCGCCTCCCCCCTGCTAGAATGAGCCGCCCACGTCCGATCCGCCCTACACACTTCACCCGATCACCACAGGTGCCGCATGTCCGAGCTGAACAACCCGGCCCTTCCCCCCGCACCCGCTTCGCCCATTCCTCCGCGCCCGCCGGCGCCCCCGCCGCCGCCGCCGTCCGCGCGCCGCGGTCTGCCCCTCGGCTGCATCCTCCTCTGCCTGTTCTGCGGCTTCGCCTTCTGCGTCGGGTCCGGCCTGCTGCTGCTCATCGTCGCCGGGGCCACCGGCAGCGCGGCGAGCAAGCCGCCCCGCCGCGTCGAGCGTTTCGTCGAAGGCGAAGCCGACGCCGAGAGCAAGGTCCTGCGCATCAACGTGCACGACGTCATCATCGCCTCCTCCGGTTCCTGGGGGAGGAAGGGCAAGGACCCGGCGGGCGACCTCCACCTCCAGCTCCAGCAGGCCGGGACCGACCCGACGATCAAGGCGATCCTGCTCGACATCGACAGCCCCGGCGGCGGCGTTACCGAGTGCGACGAGATGTACGAGGAGGTCGTGCGCTGGAAGCAGGCGCACCCCGGCGTGCCTGTGGTCGCGCTCTTCGGCGGCACCGCGGCCTCCGGCGGCTACTACCTCGGCTGCGCCGCCGATTGGATCGTCGCCCACCCCTCCACCTTGACCGGCTCGATCGGCGTGATCCTCTCCTACCTGAATTTCGAAGACGTGATGAAGAAGTACGGCGTGAAGGAAGTGGTCTACAAGTCCGGCCCGAAGAAGGACATCATCTCGATCTCGCGCATGCCGACGCCCGAGGAGGAAGCGGTCCTGCAGTCGGTCGTCGTCGACAATTACGGGCGGTTCGTGGACGTGGTCGCCGCGGGGCGCAAGGGGAAGGCGCGCGGCCTGACGCGCGAGGCGATCCTGCCGCTCGCGGACGGCAGCGTCTATTCGGGGCGGCAGGCGCTGGAGAACGGCCTGGTGGACCAGATCGGCTATGCGGAGGACGCGCTCGCGAAGGCGAAGGGCCTGGCGGGCGTGGCGACCGCGCGGCTCATCGAGTACGAGGAGTCGAAGGGGCTGGGGGAGATGCTCTTCGGCGGCACGGCGGCCCCGGCGCCGGAGGCGCTGCTCGCGGCCGAGCTTTCCCGGCTGGTCGAGCTCTCCGGCCCCCGCCTGCTCTACCTCTGGCGCGGCCGGTAATCGCGGCGGAATAACTCTTGTGGCGCCCGCGCGTGCGGCGTATACTCCGCTCAAGCTTCTGCCCTGCGCGTAATTGGACACTTAGCAGAGGGACCCAACAAGAACCCCAGGGGGCCTCACTTTGGCGGCGGACGACATGCCCCGCGAGGGGACTTCCGAACCCGCCAGGCGGCGCCCACTTCGTGTCCCTGGGTTCTCCTCTCAACCGTCCTCTACGGCAAGGGTGGAGGCTTTTTTTTTGCCCGCGCCGGACCGGAAGGCCCGGCGCGCCCGCCCTCCCGGGGCCTTTTGCCTTGCCAACCCCCGGACCCTCTGCTATCCTACGCCGCCCCGATTCCGCGTCCGCGAAGCTTCCGCTGGAGACCCGGCATGGCCAAGAACCTGTTCATCACCGCCACCCGGCCGAACGAGGGCACGACCGCCGTCACCATCGGCTTGACCCACGCCCTGTGCAAGCGCAACTTCAACGTCGGGTTCATCAAGCCCGTCGGCCAGGCCGATCTCGAAGCCGGCAAGACCCGGATCGACGAGGACACGCTGCTGGTGGAGCGCGCCTGCCGCGTCCATTGCAACATCGAGGACATGAGCCCGGTCACGCTCAACCCCGGGTTCTCCGAGGCCATGCTGACCAAGGTGAGCCGCGACGCCTCCCTCGACAAGGTCAAGAAGGCCTACCACCGCGTCGCCGACGGCAAGGACTACGTCGTCATCGAGGGTACCGGCAACGCCTCGAACGGCGCCGTCTTCGGCCTCTCCAACGCCCACATCGCCAAGGTCCTCGGGGGCAAGATCGTGCTCGTCGCCAGCGGCGGCATCGGCCAGCCGATCGACGAAATCCTGCTCAACAAACGGTACTTCGACCACGAGGGCGTCGAGGTCGTCGGCGCGGTCATCAACAAGGTGTTCGACAAGGAGTGGGACCGCGTCCACTCGATCCTCAAGGGCATCCTCGAGGAGAACGGCATCCGCTTTCTCGGTGGAATCCCCTATAAACCGGAGCTCTACCAGGCGACGATGATGCAGGTCCTCGAATCGCTGCGCGGCGACCTGATCAACGGCGACCGCGGGCTCAACAACCGCGTCGGTCGCGTCCTGGTCGGCGCCATGACCCCGCACAACGCCATGGAGCACTTCAACGGCCACATCCTCCTCGTCACCCCCGGCGACCGCGACGACCTCATCCTCTCCGCCATCGCCTCCTCCGTGATCCACGCCAAGGAGTTCTCGCTGTCGGGCATTATCCTGACCGGCGACATCTACCCCAAGAAGACGATCATGGAGATCATCAAGCGGACCGAGATCCTGACCGTCGTGGTCAAGCAGGACTCTTTCACCGCCGCCACCAAGCTGTCGCAGCTCGTCGTCAAGATCTCCCCCTGGGACCGCGAGAAGATCGACACCATCGTGGAAACGGTGCAGAAGCACCTCGACGTCGATCAAATCGTCGCGGCCATGGGGTAGGTCGGAATCGGCGGGCGAAGCTCGCCGGCCAACGCGCCCCCCAGGGGTCGAAACGATTGGGTGATTGGGTGATTGAGTGATTGGATCCCTACGGCCGAGGATCGTGAAACTCCGTTCGCAATTCATCACGCCGTAATCACCCGATCACCCGATCACCCAATCACCCAATCACCCAATCGCCCAATCGCCCAATCACCCAATCACCCGATCACCCAATCGCCCAATCACCCAATCGCACCGCCATACTCCCCCCGCCCCCTCCACCCGCTTTCGCCAGCCACACCCCCATGCCGCTCTCCTTCGGCCTCTCCGGCGCCCTCGGCCGCATGGGCCGGCGCATCGCCGCCTGCGCCGCCGACGAGCCCGACCTCGCGCTCGCCGCCGCCGTCATCCGCCCGGACCACCCCGCGGTCGGAACACCCTTCGGCGCCGTCGCCGGCCTGCCCGCACTCCCCGCCGGCCTTCGCCTCGCCGCCTCCTGGGACGGCCGCCTCGATTGCCTCATCGACTTCTCCACCCCCGCCGGCACCCGCGCCGCCCTCGACCGCTGCCTCGCCACCCGCACGCCCCTCCTCGTCGGCACCACCGGGCTTTCCCCCGACCTGCTCGCCGACCTCGCCGCCGCCGGCGCGACCATCCCCGTCGTCGTCGCCCCCAACACCAGCGTCGGCGTCAACGTCCTCCTCCACCTCGTCGCCGCCGCCACCCGCGCCCTCGGCCCCGGCTACGACGCCGAAATCGTCGAAGCCCACCACCGCGAAAAAAAAGATGCACCGAGCGGGACCGCGCTGCGCATCGCGCAGGTGATTGCCGAAGCCCGCTCGCTCGACCTCGCGAGCGACCTGGTCCACGGCCGGCGCGGCGCCGCCGGTCCGCGCCGCCCCAGCGAAATCGGCCTCCACGCCGTGCGCGGCGGGGACATCGTCGGCGAGCACACGATCTTCTTCTCGGCGCTCGGCGATCGCATCGAGCTCACCCATCGCGCGCACTCGCGCGATACCTTCGCCCGCGGCGCCCTGCGTGCCGCGCGCTTCCTCGCCGCCGCCCCGGCCGGCGCGCATCGCATCGAAGTCGCGCTGGGCCTGGCCTGATCCGCCCCCTCGCCCCCTCCGCCCGCCCCCTCCTCCGCCGCCCGCCGCGCGCGCCCCCCTCCACGTAACTCTCGCCTCCGTATGATTTTGCTTGACAGCGTGCGGGGCCTGCGTTTCTAATGTGGGCGGCGACGGGAGTTGCGCGCGTTCTCGCGCTTCTTGCGGCGCGCCTTGTGGTTATGAAGTTTGACCGGTAGGACTCCAAATGGGGGGCGCTACCTTGTCTGGAGACCTGAGCGTGACCAAGAAGGACATCGTGAAGACGCTGTCCGACAAGTACGGCCTGTCCCAGGTCGACGCCAAGAAAATCGTCCAGGGCACCTTCGACGCCATCATCGATACGCTCTGCGAGCACGGCCGCATCGAATTGCGCAACTTCGGCGTCTTCGAGGTCAAGACGCGCAAGCCGCGCAAGGCGCGCAATCCGCGGACGGGCGAGGAGGTCCAGGTGCCGGAAAAGCGCGTCGTCACCTTCAAGCCCGGCCGGATCATGGAGGAACGGATCAAGTGAACGTTCACGAATTCCAGGCGAAGCAGCTTTTGCGCGAAGCCCGGCTCCCGGTCCCGCAGGGCGAGACGGCGACCACTCCGGAAGCGGCGGGCGTCGCGTTCACGCGCGTGGGCGCGCCGAAGTGCGCGGTCAAGGCCCAGATCCATGCGGGCGGGCGCGGCAAGGCCGGCGGCATCAAGGTCGTCACCAGCGCGGCGCAGGCGGTCGAGGCCGCGCGCGCCATTCTGGGCAAGGCCCTGGTCACGCACCAGACCGGTCCCCAGGGTCGGGTCGTGCGCACCGTGCTGGTCGAGGAGGGCCTCGAGATCGAGCGCGAGCTGTACGCCGGAATCGTGATCGACCGCAAGTCCGAACGTCCGGTGCTGATGGTCTCGGCGGCCGGCGGCATGGACATCGAAGAGGTCGCGGCGACGACGCCGGAGAAAATTCTCAAGGAGGAGATCCACGGCGGGCTGGGCCTGCAGTCCTTCCAGGCGCGCAAGCTGGCCGAGCGGCTCGGCATCGCGGTCGAGCACCAGCGGGCCGCCGCCGATCTCCTGGTCGGCCTGTGCCGGCTCTTCCTGCAGAAGGACTGCTCCCTCGCCGAGATCAATCCGCTGGCGATCGTGAAGGGGCGCGGCGTGATGGCGCTGGACGCGAAGCTGAACTTCGACGACCGCGCGCTTTTCCGTCACCCGGAGATCGAAGCGCTGCACGACGTCGCGGAGGAGGACCCGACGGAGTGGGAAGCGAGCAAGATCGGGCTGTCGTACGTGAGCCTGGACGGCAACATTGCGTGCATGGTGAACGGCGCGGGGCTGGCGATGTGCACGATGGACGTGATCAAGCTGGCGGGGGGCGCGCCGGCGAACTTCCTGGACGTGGGCGGCGGCGCGAACAAGGAGCAGGTGACGCAGGCGTTCAAGCTGCTCTTGTCGAATACGAAGGTGAAGGCGATCCTGGTGAACATCTTCGGCGGGATCATGAAGTGCGACGTGATCGCGGACGGGGTGATCGGGGCGGCGCGGGAGCTGGGGATGAAGGTGCCGCTGGTGGTCCGGCTGGAGGGGACGAACGTGGAGCGGGGACGGGAGATGTTGAAGACGAGCGGGCTGAACCTGACCGCGGCGACGGACCTCTACGACGCGGCGCAGAAGGTGGTGGCGGCGGCGGCGCGGGCGAGCTAGGCGGCGGGCGCGCCAGGGCGCCACCCCCGTCAACGATACGAGATCCACCCTACCGGCCGGGCCGCCGCGGAGTGCGCGGGCCCGGCCGGTGGTCTGCTGGTCGGGAGGAATCGGGCCGCGGCGAACGGGCGAGGAGGTCTCGCGGGGAGGCCGGACCCGCGGAGCCCCCCTCCTCCCCGCCGCGGGCCGTGCGGTGGGCGGCTCACCGGCTCCGCGCCAGCATCTCCAGCGTGCGGGCGAGCCGGCGCAGCCGGGTCTCGATGTGTTTCGCGTCGGCGAGCGCGTCCACGTGCTCCCGCTGGTGCGTGTACGACAGCTTCGCCCACGCCGTGGCGGCCTGCCGGTCGCCCGCCAGCGCCGCCGCGAGGTCGGAGGGCGGCGTGACCACCCGCGGCCCATCGTCGCCCTCGAGCGTGACCGTGACGCGCTCGCCGACCGCCACCCCCGCCGCCTCGCGGTTCGACTTGCGCACGCCGACGTAGGTCTTCCCGTCGTACACCGCCAGCGTCGAACGCCAGGTGTGCTTCCCGATCGTCACCTTCACCGGCGGCCGCGCCCGCCCGAATACCGCCTTCACGTCAAACGGGACTTCCACGAAGAGGCTGCCCGGCGCGCTCGTGCCCAGCACGCCGCTGAATTTTTTTTTCATGCTCTCCTCCGTGCGGGAGCCTGCGGCCCGCGGGGTTCGGACGTAGTGGGGCAAAGCGCCGCGCGCGACCGGCGTTTCCGCCGCGACGCGGGGCCGATTGTACACTCCGACCGCGCCGGATCGCAAGGAACGGCACGGGTGGGGCCCGGACGGTCGCGATCCCGCGCGGCAGGGTTTCGGAGCTGCCGCCCCGTTACGACGTGGTCTGCACGTCGCGCGTCGCCACTTCCCCCCGCGCCCGCGCCTGCCCTTACTTCCCGAGCTGCGCTTTCAGGAAATCCAGGATCCCCGCCGCGTCGCCCCCCGCCTCCACCTTCACCGTGCACGACACGCCCAGCGGCTTCGCGGCCTCCGCCAGCGCATGCCCGAATTTCGCGCTGTGGATCGCCGCGCCCGGCGGCCCGCCCGCGCGCGGCTCGTCCTGCCCGTTGTAGACCAGGTAGACCGGCGGGTCGTCCGCGGTCAGATGCGTGATCGGCGACGCGTCCGCGTACAGCTTGTACGCGCGCTCTGAGTCCAGCTCCTCCGGTTTCAGCCCGTAGAGTAGGGGCAACGCCGGATGCTCGTGCGCGCGCCCGCCCACCACCCGCGCGATCCAGCGCGGATCGTACGAAGTCTGCGCACCCAGGCCCACGGCGCACGCCAGGCGCGAGGATTCGCGCAACACCGGATCGGCGTTCTGCGCATCCGCCAGGTCGTCGTGGAAGGCCAGCCAGAGCGAGATCCCGGCCCCCGCCGAACCTCCGATCGCCGCCACGCGCATCGGGTCGATCCCCCACGCGGCGGCGCGCGCCCGGAGGAATTGCACCGCGCGCGCCCCGTCGCGCATCGGGCCGGGATAGGGCTCCTGCTTCGAGTAGCGGTAGTTGATGGCGGCCACGGCGAATCCCGCCTCCTGGAAGCGCCGCAGAAGGTCGGCGGAGAGCCCCTCCTTGCTGCCGGCGACGAAGCCCCCGCCGTGGATGAAGACTACGAGCGGCGCGGGTTTCTCGGCGGTCGCCCGCCAGAAGTCGAGGGCGTGGCGTTCGTGCGGGCCGTACTTCGCCGCGGCGACGTCGGGGGCCGGTTTGCCGCCGGCGCCCTTCCGGTCCTGGGCGGTCGCCAGTCCAGCGGCCAGAAACGCGGCCAGGGCAAGGCACGCGAGCGAGCGACGCATTGGAGAGTCCTGCGCAAGAAGGGAGGCGGGGATTCGTCAACCGCGACCATCATACCCCCCCGCACCGGAGCGATGCAAGCCGGCGCCGTCCCCTTCAGGTGCTTGCGCTTCGTCCCGAGACATGGCACAATCCGCCTCGATCCCCACCATGGTCCGAATCCAGCGAAAACCTGATCTGGAGCAGGGACGTGCAGATCACCGTCACATGCGCATGCGGGGCCGGCTTTCCGGTGGAGGCGTCCTTTGCGGGCCGGCGGATGAAGTGTTCCGCCTGCGGCGCGCTGGTCACCGTGCCGCGTCCCGGCGCCGCCGCGCTGTCCCCCTCCCCCGTCTCCCCCCTCGCGCCCGCCGCCGCGCCCGCGCCCGTCGCACCCGCACCGTCCCCCTCCCCCGCCGCAGCGGGGGAGGGCCGGGGAGAGGGTGTGTCCGCGCCACCCAGTGCCCCCGTCTCCCCCCTCGCGCCCGCGCCCGCGCCGCTGGCCGCGCGCCGGCCCGTCGACGAAGGGTGGGTGGTCCCGCGGCGCTGCCCCGGCTGCGGCGAGATCTATCCCGTGCACGTGCCGGTCTGCAAGGTCTGCCGCATCGATCTCGCCACCGGCCGCCCGGTCGAGGTCGACCCCCTCGACGTGGGCGCGCGCCGCCACCGGCCCCGCGCCAAGGGCGACCCGATCCCGCCCAGCTTCGGCGAAATCCTCGTCGGCGCCGTGGTCAAACCCGCTTCCACCCTCGGCCCCGCGCTGGAGGAACTGCGCGCGCGCGACGTGCAGCTCCCCGCCGCGATCGCCGCCGCCGTGGTTCTCGCCCTCGTCGCCACCCTCGCCGCGTTCGGTTATCCCCTGCTCGGCGTGGACGGCGGCGACCTCGCTCCCGCGCTCGCCGCCCTGGCGGTCGGCATCGCGCTCGTCCTGGTCCTCGCGCTTCAGGGCATGGCCGCGGCGCTCGCGCAGCTCATTGCCGGCGCCCGTCCCGACTTCCCGGCGCTGGCCGCGCTCGTCGCGGCGCTTTTCGCCGTCACCGCGCCGCTGCGCATTGGCGTCGCCATCGCCTCCACCACGCTCTGGCCATGGGGGTTCGGCTGGCTCGGCCGCATACTCCAGGGCTGGCTCCCCGCGCTCCTCGCCGTTGCCCTGCTCCAGGGCGCCAAACTCCCTCCCGGTTTCGCCGTAGCCATCGTCGCCGTCGGCTATGTGCTCGAACGCTGGGGCCTCCCGCTCATCTCCGCCAGCTTCGTGCGCATGCTCCACGGCGTGTTCTAGTGTCCCGTCTACGCTAATCCCCCTGGTTGGCGTAGGGGCGGACCCCCGTGTCCGCCCCGCCTGCCAAGGCCTGTTGCGGCGCCAGGGCGGACACGGGGGGCGTCCCCTACCTCCGCCGGGAACCGCTCGAATAGGCGTAGACGGGACACTAGCGGGGCGATTCATCGGGTCGCCCTGCCCCGCGCCCTGCCGGGGCGTCCTGCCGGGTCGCCCCTACCACGCTCGCGTCTGCCTGCACCGCGCGTTCGCCCCGCCCGCTCGCCCCTACCACCGCCGCGCCAAGAAGCCGAAGAGGTCCCGCACCGTCTGCCAGATCACCGACGGCTTGCCGCAGCTCGCCTCCCCGCGCTCCCGCGGCACGTAGCGCGCCTCCACCTCCGTCAGCCGATACCCCAGGTCGCGCGCCTTGATCACCACTTCCGCCGTCAGGAACACGCCGCGGGATTCGATCGTGATCCGCTCGAAGATCTTCCGCCGGTAGAGGTGGATGTAGTTGAACTGCCGGATGCGCAGGTTGAAGAGCACCTGGATCAGGAAGATGTTGACGTGCGACACGAGCTTGCGCGCCGGCGAATAGTCGCGCCGGTCCGAACGCAGCCCGACCACCACGTCGGCCCCGGCCCGCCCCGCCGCGACGAATTTGGCGAGGTCCGCCGGCTCGATCGCGAGATCCGCGGGGATGAAGATGATGTATTCGCCGCGCGCCTGCGCGAGTCCGGTGGGGATGCCGGAGCCCGGTCCGCGGTTCACCCCGTGCTCGATCAGCCGGATGCCGCCCCAGCGCGCCGCGAGCTCTCGGGTGACCTCCCGAGTCCGGTCCCGGCTGCCGTCGTCCACCACGAGGAACTCGTGCAAGATGCCCGCCGCCGCCAGCGCCGCGCGCACCACCTCGATGGTCGGCGGGAGGTTCTCCTCCTCGTTGTAGGCGGGGATGATGACCGACAGCTCCGGGGCGGTCATCGCCGCCTCCGGACCGCCCGCGCCGGCGCTCCCACCACCACCGTGCGCGGCGGCACGTCCCGGGTCACCACGCTGCCGGCCCCGACCACCGCCCCCGCCCCTACGGTCACGCCCGGCAGCACGATCGCCCCCGCTCCCAGATCGCATCCGTCGCCGATGACGACCGGCGCGCACGTCACCGGCAGGCGCAGCACCGGCGTCGAGGCCGGTCCGGCCGCCAGGTCGTGCTGCGAAGTCAGGATCATCACGCCGGGCCCGATGCCCACGTCCCGCCCGATCGTCAAGCCCCCCGCCGCGTGGAAAAAGCACGCCTGCCCGATCCAGGTCCCGTCTCCCACGCTCAGCGTATTCCTGTAGTACCCTTTCAGGATGGCGTAGTGCCCGATATACACGTTGTCCCCGATCTCGACGTTCTCCGGATGGAAGACCAGCGCGCCGCGCTCGAAAACCACTCCGGTGCCGAGCGCGCGGAACCGGTCGCGGCGGATGCGGCCGTCGCCGTGGCTCTGGGGCGGCCGCCGGGCGGACGGCGGCGCGGCGGGCGCGG
>JACRIP010000245.1 GCA_016220045.1 Planctomycetota bacterium | reverse complement strand
TCGGCCGCCGTGCCCTTGCCGCCCGAGATGATCGCGCCCGCGTGGCCCATGCGCTTCCCCTTCGGGGCGGTCTGGCCGGCGATGAAGGAGACCACGGGCTTCTGGCGGTGGGCGGCGAGATAGGCCGCCGCCTCTTCCTCGGCGGTGCCGCCGATTTCGCCGATCATCACGATCCCCTCGGTCGCCGGATCCTCGTTGAAGAGGCGCAGGATATCGACGACCTGGCTGCCCAGGATCGGGTCGCCGCCGATGCCGACGCAGGTGGACTGGCCGAGACCGCGCGACGTGAGCTGCCACACCGATTCGTAGGTCAACGTGCCGCTGCGCGACACCACGCCGATCGTCCCCGGCTTGTGGATGTAGCCGGGCATGATGCCGATCTTGCAGTGTCCCGGGGTGATCACCCCAGGGCAGTTGGGACCGACCAGGCGGCAGTCGCGGCCCTTCAGGTACTCCTTCACGCGCATCATGTCGAGCGTGGGAATGCCCTCGGTGATGCAGACGACGACCTTCACGCCGGCGTCGCACGCTTCCATGATCGCATCGGCGGCGAGCGCGGGGGGAACGAAGATCACGCTGACGTTGGCGCCGGTCGCGGCGACCGCCGAGAAGGTGGTGTTGAAGATCGGGACCGCGTTTTCGAAGCGGCCGCCGCCCTTGCCCGGCGTCACGCCGGCGACGAGCCGGGTGCCGTATTCGAGCATCTGCTTGGCATGGAAGGAGCCGGCGCTGCCGGTGATGCCCTGGCAGACCAACCGGGTGGAGCCATCGACCAGGATGGACATGCGTGCACTCCGGATGGGAAGAGACCTGACGAAGGGAGGCGGCACGGGGCCGCGGAGCGAAGAACCGGGGAAGCTACCTGCGGCGCCGGAGCGTGTCAACTATTTCATGTGCTTCATCGCGGTGTTGAGCGTGATCAGCGCCAGGCTGGTGGAGAGCAGCGGGTCGTCCTCGTTCATCACGTTGTTCGGGTTGACCCAGTGCCCTTCTTTTTTTTGCAGGGTCGAGAGCCAGTCGCCGATCTCGCGCGCCCAGTAGTGCTGCGCGCCGTCCGGGGTGGTCAGGACTTCCCCGCCGTAGCAGTCGAGGGCGCGGGCGAGGCCGTGGTAGTAGTAGAAGAAGATGCCGCTCCAGTAGGCGACGGGGAGGTCGGCCAGGAAGCCGGGGTTCTCGCGCAGGGTGTAGTGCTTTTCCAGCCAGGCGTAGGCGGCCGCGACGCGCGGATCGTCCTTGGCGACGCCGGCGGCGAGGAGGGCGCGCAGGCCGTCGCAGGTGGCGCTGCCGTAGGAGCGGAACTTGATGCGGTTGCCCGGGTAGGAGACTTCGCCCGCCTTGCTCGCGCGCGGATTGAAGAAGAACCCGCCGTCGTCCTGTTCGGTGACGAGCGCGGGGTCGTCCTCGAGGCTCTGGCAGCGGCGCAGGAAGCCGAGCGCCTTCGACCAGGCGGGGCGGTCGAGGGGAAGGGCGGCGGCGTGGAGGCCGTCCATGACGAAGGAGACGATGGAAACGTCGCCGCGGAGGGAATAGGTACGGACTTCGTCGTAGTAGTTCCAGGAGCCGTAGAGCCAGTCGAGATCGGAGATCCTGTTCTGCTCGGTCAACTGCGCCTTCTCCAGGTACTCCCGCATGCGCGCGACGGCGGCGGCGTGCTTCTCCGGGTCGAGCAGGAGCAGGGCTTGCATGGTAAGGGAGGTCGTGTAGTTCTGCAGCCGGACGGCCTCCTCGGCGTCGCCGACCCAGCCTTCGGGGCTCTGGTTGGCGAGGAGGAAGGCGACGCCGCGATCCACGGCGGCGGCGTGGGTCGCACGCAGCGGCGCGGGCGCGCCCGCGAGCGCCAGGAGGGCGAGGGCGGTGATCGTGGAGCTCGGATTCACATGGCCCTCGCTGACCTGGGAGGCGAGGCGGGGCCAGGCGCCGCCGGGCAACTGTTCCTTGACCAGCCAGTCGAAGCCGCGGGCGGCCGCGGCCTCGAGGGAGGCGCGCACGCGCTTGGCGCCGAGCACGACGTTCACGGTCCGCCGGCCGCCCGCGCGCAGGATGTCGAGCGTGAGCGTCGCGCCCGGGTCCATGGCCTTGACCGCGCTGAGAAACCGGAACACGTCGTCGGCGGGACGGCCCTGGGCGCCGAGGATGACGTCACCCGCCTGCAGGCCCGCCTTCTCCGCCGGCGCGCCCGGCTCGATCGCGTTTACGGCGATTCCCTGACCGGACGGGGGGCGCCCGAAGGAGGCGCCGATCCAGCCCGCGGCGTAGGGGTCGCGCGCCGCGCCGGCAGGCGCCGGCCCGGCCGGATCCTGCGCGCCTGCGCCGCCGCCGCCGAGCGGCAGGAGCAGGCAGAGCACGGCGAGAAGGCCGCCGGCCGCGCGCCGGCGGAAGCCGGTCGCGGCGGGAGGGGCAGGGGCAAAACGGAGCATCGTGCAGCTCTCGATTGGGGCCCGGTGGACGGTGGACGGTGGTCAGTGGTCGGTGGTCGGTGGACGGGGGTCGGGGGTCAGTGGACGGTGAGCGGTGGTCAGTGGACGGTGGACAGTGATCAACGGGATGTGGATCCCTTCTGGTTCGGTTCGTGAAATGCGTCCAGATTCCCGTGTCGCTCCAGGCCGCGCGCCAGGAGGTATCGGCTTGGGGACCTGTTCAGTGCCGGCTCTCATATTCGCCACCGTCCACTGGTCACTGCTCACCGTCCACTGACCACCGGCCACCGGCCACCGGCCACCGTCCACTGGCCACCGTCCACCGGCCACCGGCCACCGTCCCTACTTCCCGCCGTCCGTGGGCGCACCGGGCTCCGGCGCGTCCAGCACCTTGAAGCTCGCGGTGATCTTCTTGAAGGGCTCCTCGAAGGCCGCCGCCTTGTCCGGCGCGACGATACAGAGAACGCCGTAGGTGCGCTTGTGCCAGCGGCAGTAGAGCTCGTAGTCCCGGATCTGGAACTTCCCGCGCTTGTCCTCGGTCAGGAGCGTCAGCTCGTAGCCCGGGCGGACCGAGTTCGGCATCGTCGGATCCGGCGACGAGATCTTCTTCGCGCCCAGCTTCTTGAACCCCGGCCAGCGCTCGAAGGAGAAGACCTCGGTCATCTTCCCCAGGTCCTCGAAGTTCTGCGCCTCCGGGAAATCCTTGATCTCGACCACCGCCACCACGCCCTCGCCGCCGCCCTTCGGCTTGAGCCGGATACGCGTCGTCGGGCTCATCGTCTGCGTGTCGAACTCCCAGTCGTCGGGCTTGGTGATCTCGAACTTGGCGGTCTTCGAGCGATAGGTGCTCTTATCGTAGGTGCCCTGTTCGGGCGCCGCCAGATCGACCAGGTCCCAGTCGAGCTTCTCCAGGCCGGCTTCGTCGTAGACGCGCTCGGCCACCGTCTTCAGGTCGGTCATCATCTGGTCGCGGCCGAAGGGGCTGCCGGGAATGCGCTGCGGCACCTCGGCGCCCAGGTAGCCGCAGATTTCCTTCCAGAAGGCCGAGTGGATGCGCTGCACGAAAACGAAAACGGTCTCGATGTCGGCCTCGGCCGGCGGGAACGGCGACATGTAGATCGACTTCTTGTACTCGTCGTAGTTGAGCCGCACCGTGCGGTACCCGTCCTCCCAGTAGGTCTCCGAATAGCGGTTCCACTCGTCGAAGATCCGCTGCTTGTCGGCGTCCGCGAGCTTGTTCTGGTTCTTGCGCTTGGCTTCGTGGATGGCGGAAAACACGTACGTCCCGCGCTCGCAGCATTGGCGGAAGAGGCGGCGCAGCCCGTTGATCGTCTCGTCGAGCTTGGCCTTCACGGCCTTCTCGTCGGCGAGCCGATCGTCGGCGCTGCCGACGTCGAACGCCAGGTCCGCGACGTCGTCCACGAAACTCTCGCCGAGCGCGTCGGCGACCTCGCCCGGCTGGTCGTCGCGTTTGGCCTCGACCTTCACCAGGTAGGTCCCGGCGATCATCCGCGCCTTGATCGCGTCGAGGGTGAGCTCGAACTTCCCGTCGGCGACGCTGGTCTTGCTCCAGGAGCCGGCCTTGCCGCCGAACTGGACGCTGATGGTCAGCCGCGCGCCGTCGGGGAGCCTGGCCGCGCCCGCGATCCTGACCTGCTTGGTGGGTAGGGTTTCGACCTGGG
>JACRIP010000239.1 GCA_016220045.1 Planctomycetota bacterium | reverse complement strand
GGTCATGTTGCCGCCCGCCGGGAAGGTCGCCGCCACGCTCTGCTTGGCCACGTCGAGGATCGCCACGGTCTCGTCGCCGTTGCAGGGGACGACCATGTAGCGGGCATCGGGCGACGCGTAGGCGCGCCATGCGCCCTCGCCGACCTTCAGCGTTTTCACGACCTTGTCCCCCTCGGTGTCGATGATCGTCACCGAACCCGAGTCGGTATCCGCGGCGTAGACGAAGCGTCCGTCCGGCGTCAGCGTCGGATTGATCACGCCATTGACGTCCCCCAGTCCCTTGTCCGGCGCGAGCTTCGAGGTCGCGTCGGCCGACCCGATCTTGATCCGCCGCACCAGCTCCATCTTGGCCAGGTCGATCACGCTGACCTCGTGCGCATCCAGGGTCGATACGTAGGTCCGCCGCGTCCCCTCTTCCGAACGCGGGCCGTGCCACGCCAGGCACCCGCAGGGCCAGCAGGAGATGCCGTGCGGGCCGAAGACCCCGGGTACCCGCTTGATCTCCTTCATCTCGTCGATGTCGACCACCGAGAGCGCGTTGTCGCCCATCAACCCCGTGAACGCATACTTGCTGTCGGCCGTGATGTCGAGGTGCTCGGGTTCGTTGCCGGTGTCGATCCGCGTCAGCACTTTCAGGCTGGGGAACTCGATGATGGCGATGAAATTCCGCTGCGTGCCGGAAACGACGATGCGGTCGCCCTTGGGGCGGAACATCGCCATGTGCGGGTTCGACCAGTCGCCGACCTCGACCCGACCGCAGAGTTTCTCGGTGTCGATGTCGAGGAAGGTGATGTCGCTGGAGTCGCGGTTGACGATCATCACCACCTTGCCCGGATCGGTCTGGGTGCAACCGGCGACCGGGGCGTCGTCGGCGCGCAGGCCCGGTCCGTTGGCCAGGATCGCCGCCAGCGTGACGGCACATCCGGAGAGCGCAAGAGTCGGGAGCAGGCGGCCGGTCTTCATAGGGTTCTATCCTCATACTCAACGAACAACGGGAAAACGACCAGACGGGCAATCGCCGGGGCGGCCGGCACCACAGGGCCACTCTCCGCCTCCGCAGCCGGTCCACCCCGGGGCGGACACAGGGGTCCGCCCCTACCAAGAGCCGTGGCTAGGCGTCGGGGCGCTCGCCGAGCGTGGGCTGGGTTGTCGTGCTAGAAATCGATCTGCGCCCGCAGGCCCAGCACCGAGACATCGTCCTGGGCGGGCAGGTCGGCGCCGTCGCCCGCAGTGTGGAACAGGTGCTGGAAGACCAGGCTGACGGCGACGTGTTCATTGACCACGAAGCGATAGAACGACTCGAGGGCCGTGTCGTGGTCGAGCTCGGCACGGTCGAGGGCGCTGTAGATCTGGCCGAAGGCGACCCCGACGACGTCGCGCGGCCGCGCTTCGAAAGGCTGCCGGAGCTGCGCACCCGCGCTCCAGGTGTGGCCGTCGGTCCCGTTGTGCACGTCGGCGAACCCATAGCGGGCGAACGCCGTGATGGATGAGGTGATCTCCTGATCCACGCTCACGCCCGACGCCCAGGACTCGTTGGGTTCGGTGTCGTCCATGCGCGCCCAGGCGCGGAGGTTCCCTTCCCGGCCGAGCAGGTAAGTCTGCCAATCCGCCTCGACGATGCCGTAGTCGCCGTCCGCCACGCGGAAGCCCTCGTCGGTCGGCTTCTGCACGCCCGCGCCGAACGCCCAGCCGGTCTTGGTTTCGTACCAGATCGCCAGCCCGGCCCCGTTGAGCGCGGGCGTGCCCAGCTTCGAGTTGTTCACGAAGGCGTCGGTCAGGAACTGCGACGTCTCGTCGTTCGCGACGCGGTTGCGATCGAAGTAGTTCGCCAGGTCGATCTTGCCGGCGACGACGTGCAGGTGATCGGAGAACAGATCGCCGCGCAGCCACACTTCGCGGACGTTGACCGAGTCGTTCCCCTCGGACTGGACGACGTTGCGGCCGGCGTCGCCGTTCAGGCCGGCCAGCGAACCGACCTCCCGGTCCGGGCCCTGGCCGCCGACGGCTTCGAGGTCGATGAAGAAGAGCGAGTAGGGCATCGGGCGGGTGATCAGGAAGATGTCGAGCGAACCCTCGGCGTGGCCGCGGTCGCGCGTGGCGTCTGAGCTGTTGCCGAGGATCTGCTGGTAGATCCCGGTGGCGCTGGTGGCGACGCTGACGCGCCGTTGGGCATCCTCTTCGAGCGCGGCGGCGATCTTGTCGCCGATCGCCTCGCGGCGGGCGACGCGCACTTTGCGCACGGCTTCGCGCTCCTCCTGGACGGCGCCGCAGTCCGGGCACTTTCCGGCGGCGCCCGCGTCGTCGTGCGCGTGGCCGGCCGGGCAGACGAACTCCGTTACCCGCTTGGTCTCGTCGACCTTGTCGGCCAGGATCGCGCGCGCGCGCAGGTCATTGAATTGCCGCGCCATTTCGGCCATCTGGGCGAGCAGCTTCTGCTCGCGGGCCGCGCTCTCGGACCGTTCCTGCTGGAGGGCGGCCAGGGCGGCCGTCATCTCCTCCTGTTTGCGCCGCAGGTTTTCCAGCTCCTGATTCACGTTCTGCGCTTGGGCCGGCGCGGGCAGTGCGGCCGGCAGCGTGCCGACGAGCAGCGCGAGCACGAACGCGCTGGACCGACGAAACATGCGGTAAACTCCCTGTGCGGCGGCGGAGATCGCAAGGCCGCGGCGTCCACGGCCCGGTGCTCGCCGGCGGACCGGGGGTCCACGCGAAGGCGAGCACGGGTAGACAATCCAGGGATGCCGAGTTTTGACGAAAACGAAAAAGACTCGCCGGTCCCCGAAAGGACCGGCGATGGGCGGGACGGCGGCGGCGCGGCGGTCGGGCGGCTACTCGCGTTTGCGCGTCAACCCCCAGCCCCGGGCGGCGACTCCCGGGAAGACGGCGGCGCCGCGGTCGTTGCCGAGGCGGCGTTCCAGCACCTCGGCGAGCACGGCGCGGTAGTCGGTGGTCACGCGCAGATCGCCCGGGCCGTCGCGGTCCGCGGCCTCCAGGCCCGGCCAGTCGGCGTAGACCTTGCCGCCGACGATGCCGCCGCCGAGCAGGAACATGACGCCGCCGCGCCCGTGATCGGTGCCGAGCGAGGCGTTTTCGTAGATGCGACGCCCGAACTCGGTCATCACCACGACGCAGACGCGGCCGAAGCGCTCGCCCAGCCGGGTGCGGAAAGCAGCGAGGCCCTGGGCGAGCTCGCCGATGCGGTCGGCCATGCCACCGGCAGCCGCGCCCTGGATGAAGTGCGTGTCCCAGCCGCCCAGGTCCACGCAGGCCGCCTCCAGGCCCACGTCGGCCGTGATCAGGCGCGCCACCTGCATCAGGCAGTGCTCGAAGTGGCCATAGGGGAATTCCCGGGCATGGCCGGGTGCGAAGGGCTCGTTTACCAGTTGCTGGACCGCCTGCATCACCTCGAGGGTTTCGCGGCCGGCGACGGTGAGCGGGTCATCGCCCGTGGCGTAGAGCGCGGTGAGCGCGCGGGCGGCGGCGCCTTCACCGGCCAGTTTCAGATCCGCGAGGGACTCGACGGCGGTCGCGGAGGGTGCGCCGCGCAGGGCTTCGGGGACCGACGGTCCGATGGCGACGGCGGCGAGCGCGCCGGCTGGCGTGCCGCGCCGGGTGCGCAGGTGGCGCGCGATCCAGCCGCCGGAGACGCCGTTCGCGGCGGCGGCGCCGCGCTCCATCAGGTCCTGGGCCTCGAAGTGGGAGCGCGTGGCGTCGTCGGAGCCGACGGCGTGGACGACGGCGAGTTCGCCCGCCTGCCAGGCCTCGGTGAGGGGCGCGAGGCGCGGGTGGAGGCCGAACCGGCCGTCGAGGTCGATGGCGCGGCCGGCGGCGGGGCCGGCGGCGTCCGGGCGCGGCACGGCGATACTCGGGCGTTCTCTGTAGTAGGTGTCGTCGGCGTGCGGGACGACGAGGTTGAGGCCGTCGGCGCCGCCGCGCAGGAACACGGTGACGAGCACGTCGGCGCGCGGCCCGGTAGCGGCGTTGAACACCGCCTGGAAGAAGGTACGGCGCAGGATCTGCGGCATCGGGGGGGATCCTCCATAGTGGATGGTGGGTCGAAAGCGGATTGGCATCGACGCGAGTACTCTGGAGGGGCGCACGGTTCGGTTTGGACGTTTGGGGGTTTGGACGTTTGGCAGTCTGGTGGGATTCGACCTCCGCGCAGAAACGCCCGGCAGTCACGACCCAGCGGGTGGGACTCTCACCTGCCGGGCCGAAGTCCCACTCATCTCTAAACCTCCAAACCGCTAAACCCCCAAACCTCCGCACGTCCAAGCCATTGCGGCGGCCCCAGCGCCGCCCGCGAGCCGCCGCAGGACAGCGAGGGCTCAAGCCAAAGAGAAAGCGGGCGAGGCGAGGAGCACCGCCGCGGCGTCCGCGCAGGCGGCGTCGGCGCTGCGGCCGCGGCGGATCTCGGCGAGGGCCGCCGCCTCGGTCGGCGCCGGCGCGCGGCCGAGCAGGAGCCGCGACAGCGCGGTGGCGGGCTCGCCGTTCGACCCTCGGGCGAGTGCCGTAGCCAGGGCGGCGGCGTCGAAGCGCGTGCCCTGGATGCCGCCGTGCACCAGCGCGAGCGCGAAGTTCCAGCGCCACAGCACCGTGCCGAGCCAGGGGTAGGCCTCGTCCGGGTAGCCGTCGGGGGTCGGGTATTGGAAGGGCGACTGGCCCATGCGCCCGAGGTAGTCGAGCACGGGACGGCCGGCATCGGTCTCGGCGCCGAGCGCGCGCAGTGCCGAGACGACGAAACGGAAGGGGCGCTTGAGTTTCGGCCGGCAGGCGGCCGCGTAGTCGGGTGCGAGCAGGATGGCGCGGACGACGGGTGGAATCGCGCCGCGCTCGCGTCGGAAGATCTCGGCGGCGCGTTCGACGAGGGCGGGGGGCGGATCCTCGGCGACGAGGCGGCGGCAGAGCTTGGCGGCGACGAAGCGCGCCGTGCTCGGATGGTCGGCCACGATGTCGATCAGGCGGTCGAGGTCCTGCTCGCCGCCGCCCGCGGGGATCGTGAGCCCGAGCACCGTTTTCTCGCCGGGGTCGTGGTGATCCCGATCGAAGGCGACGGAGCCCTTGCGCCAGCCGGTGCGCACGGACCAGCCGGTCAGGCAGCGCGCGGCTTCCATGACATCGCGCTGGGTGTAGCCGCCGTGGACGCCGAGGGTGTGCAGCTCGAGCAGCTCGCGCGCGTAGTTTTCGTTCGGGGCCTCGCCCGGCCGGGTCTGCTGGTTGACGCGGCCGTCGAGGTAGACGAGCATGGCGGGGCTGAGGGCGGAGGCGCGCAGGAGGTCGCGGAAGTTCCCCAGCGCGTGGCGGCGGATCACGTCGCGGTCGTCGGCGGTCTTGAGCCAGGCGCATTCGGCCTTGTTGACGTCGATGTTGAAGTGGTCGGACCAGAACTCGACCATGACTTCGTAGAGCTGGCGCCGGCTGTAGACGGCGCGGAGCACGGTCGCACGCGCAAGCTCTTCCACGGCGACCTGCTTCTTGAATTCGTAGAGGTCGCCGGGCGGCAGGTGGAGGGACTCGAAGCGGCGCCAGAGTACGGTGCATGCCGTATCGTCGATCGTTTCCGGGGCGAGCTGTTCCTCGACCCAGGCGGCGGCGCCCTGGGCGCGGACGCGTTCGACGTCGCCGGGGCGGGGGCCGAAGGCGGCGCGGTCGAGCAAGGCGCGGATGGGGTCGGCGGCGCCGGCAGGCAGGTCCGGCGCGGCGTCGGGGCCGAGGTCGATGCGCGCAGGGAGGCCGGCGCCCAGGGAGCGGGCGACGAGGCCCCAGAAGCGGTCGCAGCCGGAGGTGGCGGCGACGGTGGCGCCGGCGGCGCCGAGTTGGAGGAGGTTGCGGCGGCTGAGGCTCATCTACGCTCTCCGAGATGGGGGGCGGGCCGTTCGAGGCGCGGCGGAACGGTCGCACCCGCCGGGTCCCCCTCCCCCGCCGCAGCGGTCGATTCGGGGCACCGCGGAGCGTTCGCACCCGCACGGGCCCCCTCCCCCGCCGCAGCGGGGGAGGGCTGGGGTGGGGGTATGTGGCGC
>JACRIP010000026.1 GCA_016220045.1 Planctomycetota bacterium | reverse complement strand
GTCCGTACGTGCACCTGGCCGCATCCTCGTTCTCCTGACCTGGCCGTAGGGGCGCGTCGTGACGCGCCCCTACGTGGAACAGCGTATGCCGGGTCCGCTCGCCCCGAGGCACCTTGCCCGCCGACGTGCGCCCACGACCCGGCACGCCACGCTGGGGGCGAGGATGGCGATCCACCGCCTGCCTGCGAACCCAGCGTGCCGCGGATCCTGCCGCTCGCGAATGCGAACGGGTTTGGGCCGAACCGCACCGCGCGCACGACCTGCCGGAGGCCGCGGCGCCTTCATCCCGGCGATGGCCTGCGCCGTAGGGGCGCGTCTCGACGCGCCCCTACGCGAACTGCGCAGATACCGACATGCACCCGCGTAGCGCATTCGCCCCTTGCATCCCCCCCCCGACGCTCAGTATAATGAGCGCTCCCAACCCCTTCCGGCCGCTACGGCCGGCCCGCTGCACGATCCCGATCCGCCCCGGTCCGCCCCGATCCGCCCCCATCGAGGAACCCACACCGTGTCGCTGCCCCTCCTGCGCGCCGAACTCGCCGCCCCCGCCGCACCCCCCGTGGCCGGGCTGCGCGTGATGACCTACAATGCGCACCGCTGCGTGGGCATCGACCGGCGCCACGCCCCGCTGCGCATCGCTCAGGTCATCGCCGCATGCTCCGCGGACGTCGTCGCGGTGCAGGAGCTCCTGGTCCGTTCCACCGGACCCCGCCCGGTCGATCAGCCGCGCGCGATCGCCGAGCGGCTCGGCTACGACGTGCAGTTCATGCCCGCGCGCCGGCGCCGCGACGGACTCCTGGGCAACGCCATTTTCAGCCGCCTCCCGCTCGCCGTCCGGCATGCGGCGCCGCTGCCCTCGATCCCCGCCCTGCGCCGCTGGCCGCGCTCGGCGCTCTGGACGGCCGTGCGTCTGGGCGCCCTCGAAATCCACGTCTTCAACGCCCACCTCAGCCTGGTGCGCGCCGAACGCGTCGCTCAGGCGGACGCCCTCCTCGGCGCGGACTGGCTCGCCCATCCGGACTGCAGCGCCCTGCGCATCCTCTGCGGCGATTTCAACGCCACGCCCCGCTGCCCCTCCTATCGCCGCTTCGCCGGCACGCTGCGCGACGCCCAACGCGCCGGCGGCCTGCGCCGTCCGCTGCGTACCTGGCCGAGCCTGCTCCCCTTCCGCCTCATCGATCACATGTTCCTCTCCCCCGAAATCACCGTCCGGCGCGTCCTCGTGCCGCGCACCCCCCTGACCCGCCTCGCCTCCGACCACCTCCCCCTGGTCGCCGACCTCGAGCTGCCGGCCCCGCACCGCATGTAGAGTATCCACCGGAGGTCCGCCATGCGCCGCATCCTGCTGGCGGCAACCGGACTCGCCGCGCTCTTCGCCGTCTTCGCCCCCCGCGCCCTGCCGGACGGCGAACCCGTCCCCCCCGCCGCCGCCGCCGAGCCGCCCGCGCGCCCGCGCATGAGCCCGCAGACCGAAGAGTGCATCACCTGCCACCAGTCGGTCACGCCCGGCATCGTCGCCGATTGGCTCGCCAGCCGCCACGCCCGGACCACGCCCGAGACCGCGCTGCGCGCCGAACCGCTCGCGCGCCGCATCTCCGTGGCCGCCGCGGACGCCCTTCCCGAGCCCCTGCGCAAGGTCGCCGTCGGCTGCTTCGAATGCCACGGGCAGGCGCCCGAATCGCACCCGGACACCGTCGAGCACGCCGATTTCAAGATCCACCCGGTGGTCACGCCCAACGACTGCAAGACCTGCCACCCCGTCGAGGTCGAGCAGTTCGCCGGCAGCAAGATGGCGCACGCCCACGACAACCTGGCGAAGAACCCGCTCTTCCACTCGCTCTCCGAGACGCTTACCGCCGGCGCCGAGGTCAAGGGGGGCGCGCTCCACGTGCTGCCCCCGGCCGACGCGACCAGGCTCGATACCTGCTACGGGTGCCATGGTACGGCAGTCACCGTATCCGGGAAGCGCACGGTTTCGACCGACCTCGGCGACTTCGAGCTGCCGGTGCTGACCGGCTGGCCGAACCAGGGGGTCGGCCGGATCAACCCGGACGGCAGCCGCGGCTCCTGTGCCGCCTGCCACACGCGTCACGAATTCTCGCTCGAAGTCGCGCGCAAGCCCTTCACCTGCGGCCAGTGCCACCTCGAGCCCGACACGCCGGCGTTCGAGGTCTGGCAGGAGTCGAAGCACGGCAATCTCGTGCTGTCGCAGCAGCAGGGCTATACCTGGGACGCGGTGCCCTGGACGGTGGGGACCGATTTCCGCGCCCCGACCTGCGCCGCCTGCCACGCCAGCCTCTTGGTGTCGCCCGGCGGCGAGACTATTGCCGAGCGCACGCACGACTACGGCTCGCGCCTCTGGGTCCGGCTCTTCGGCCTGCCCTACGCGCACCCGCAGCCGAAGAGCGGCGCAACGCATGAGATCCGCAACGCCGATGGCCAGCCCCTGCCCACCACCTTCGCCGGCGCACCCGCCACCTCGTTCCTGATTTCCGAGAAGGAGGCGAAGCGGCGGCGCGCCGGCATGACGAAGATCTGCGCCGCCTGCCACGGGTCGAGCGTCCCGCTCGCGCACTTCGCCAAGCTCGACGGGACGATCGCGGAAACCAACCGGATGACGCTGGCCGCGACGCAACTCGTGGAACAGGCGTGGGCGCGCGGCCTGGCCGACCGGAGCAACCCGTTCGACGAGCCGATCGAGCGCAAGTGGATGCGCCAGTGGCTCTTCTACGCCAACTCCGTGCGCTACGGTTCGGCCATGGGCGGGCCCGACTACGCAACCTTCAGGAACGGCTGGTTCGGGCTGACCGAGAACCTCCGGGAGATGGAGGAGTGGCTCGCGCTGCGACGCAAGCCGGCGGACGGGAAGTAGCCGGGCGCGGCGCGTCGCCGCCGCCGGACGTCGTTCAACGTC
>JACRIP010000244.1 GCA_016220045.1 Planctomycetota bacterium | reverse complement strand
GAAAGCCGCGGCCGGACGTAGGGGCGGACCCCTGTGTCCGCCCCGCCAGGTCACCGACGCTGCCCGGCCGCAAGAGCCCGCTTCGGGCGTGGGCGGCTCGATCCGGAGATCGGACGACGACCCCTCAACTCCGCCGCCGCGAGCTCGCGGCGCCGGCAAGCGAATCGCGGATGCGCGCTACCGGTCCGGGGTCGGGCGCCGCCATTTGAACAGCAGGAAGAGCCAGGCCAGGGAGGGCGCCAGGAGCAGCGCGCCGGCGCCGATCGACCAGGCCATGGCGCGCAGGACCGGCTCGGGCGCGCGCGCGCTCGCTACGGTGATCGCCGGGGGGAGGAGGGCGGGATACTGGGCGAGCGCCCAACCCCACAGGACGGTGGCGGCCGCCGTCGCCGCGCCGACCACCGCCACCAGGTAGCGGCGCGCGGCCGTGCCCCAGAGCGCGGTCAGCCCGGCCGCCGCCGACGCCGCCACCGCCGGCCAGCCGCGCTCCCGCACCCCCCGCCACAGCTCGGGCGCACCGGTGGCGACCATCCCCAGCCCGGCGACCGCGAGCACCCCCATCCACAGCCCGCCCGCCAGCGCGCGCCGGCGCCACAGCGCCGTCAGCTCCGCATCCCCCGCCTGCTCCGCCTCCCGCGTCAGATAGGTCGCCGCCAGATTCGCGCACAGCGCCACTGCGAACAGGCCGCCGTAGATCGATAGCGGATGCAGCCAGCCGACCAGGTAATCGCCCGAATACTCGCCGGCGGCGTCCAGTCCCGGCAGCCCCGCGGCGAGGGCGAAGGCCGACGCCCCCAGGAAGAACGGCGCCGCGGTGGAGCCGAGCGCGAAGACCGCCTCCCAGAGCGCGCGCCGCCGCAGCAAGCTCGTCGCCTGCGGCGGCGGGGCCCCCTCGATCCCGCCCGCTCCCGCGCTCGGGAGATGCGCGCGAAACGCGAACGCGGCGCCGCGGAAGACGATGCCCGCGAGCGCGCACAGGAGCGGCACACAGAGCGCCCGGCACATCCCGGCGAAGGCCGGCGGGAAGGCGCCGAAGAGCCCGACCAGCACGAAAATCAGCCAGACGTGATTCGCCTCCCAGACCGGACCGATCGCCCGCTCGATCAGCGCCCGCTCCTTCGGGGTCGCCGTCAGCGCCGTCGAGAACTCCCAGACCCCGGCGCCGAAATCCGCCCCGCCGAGCACCGCGTAGAGCGTGAGCCCGAAGAGCATCGTGGCCATGACCAGGTCGCAGGCGTCCATCGGCGCCTCCTCAGGCTTCCGGCGGGGAGTCGGCCAGGCGGACCGGCATCCTCGCCAGCCGCCCGAGCACGGCGACGGTCCCCGCCGTCAGGATCAGGTAGATCACCGAGGTCGCCGCCAGCACCCAGCCGACGCCGGGCGCCGTCGTGGCGGCCTCCGCCGTGCGCATCACGCCCTGCACCACCCAGGGTTGGCGGCCGACTTCGGTGACCACCCACCCGGCTTCCAGCGCGAGCACCGCCAGCGGTCCGCCGGCCGCGACGGCCGCGAGAAAGAGCCGGCTTTCGGGCAGGCGCCGCCGCAGCGCCCAGCTCGCCCCCGCCCAGGCGGCGAGCGCGGCAAGCGCGCTGCCCGCGCCGACCATCGCCTGAAAGGCCAGGTGCGGCAGCGCCACCGGCGGGCGATCGGCGGGGGCGAACTCGTCCAGCCCGCGGACGAGCGCCCGGCGATCGCCGAAGGCCAGCCAGGACAGCCCGCCCGGTACTTCCAGCGCCCAGCGCGTCCGCCGCGCCGCCTCGTCCGGGAATCCCCCGATGCGCAGCGGCGCCCCGGCCTCCGTCCGGTACTGGCCCTCCATGGCGGCGAACTTGGCGGGCTGGGTGGCGGCCACGGTCCGGGCCGCCCAGTCCCCGACCAGGAACTGGAGCGGGGCGAGCGCCGCGCCCAGCGCCAGCCCGGTCGCCATGCCGCGCCGCACGTACGGCGTGTCCTCGCCGCACAGGCGCCGCCACGCGTAGAACCCCGCGACCAGGAACCCGGTCACGATGTACGCGGCGAGCAGCATGTGCGCCACCTGGGGCGCCGCCGCGGGCGTCCACATCGCCGCGCCCGGCGCTACGTCGATCACCCGCCCGCCCGCATCCATCCGGTATCCACCGGGGGTGTTCATCCAGGCGTTCACCGTCACGACGAAAGCCGCCGAGGCCGCGCCGCCGACGGCGATCGGCAGACCGGTCCACCAGTGGGCGCGCGCGGGCAGCCGATCCCAGGTGTAGAGGTAGATCCCCGCGAAGATCGCTTCGATGAAGAAGGCGAACCCCTCGAGGGTGAAGGGCAGGGCGACGACCGCGCCGAAGGCGCCCATGAAGCGCGGCCAGAGCAGGCCGAGCTCGAAGGAGAGGACGGTGCCGGAGACGGCGCCGACGGCGAACAGTACGGCGAAAGCCTTAGACCAGCGGCGGGCGAGGGCGTGCCAGAGGGGATCGCCGCCGCGGCGCAGGGCCGAGCCCTCGGCGAGGACGAGGAGGGCGGGCAGTCCGACGCCGAGGCAGGCGAAGACGATGTGGAAGCCGAGGGTGAGGCCCATTTGCAGGCGCGCGGCGAGGAGGTTGCCGGCCGACGCCGACGCGCTCGCGAGCGTGAGAAACAGGGCGCTGGTCGGCTCCATGGCGCAACCTCGGAGGGGGGCCGCGGGGGCCACGGGGGGAATTGGACGGGGTTTTGGGGGCGGCGCGGCTTGGTTTGTCGTTTGGAGGTTTGGAGGTTTGGAGGTTTGGAGGTTTGGAGGTTTGGAGGTTTGGATACCTACTGCTGAGGATCTCGAACAGCGTTCAAGATGTTCCGTGGCGCTGCCCGCGCTGGAGCGCGGTCGGGGGCGTTCGGCGCGTGCCGAGTCCCTTGTAGGGGCGGGCCTTGTGCCCGCCCCATCGTGGCAGACCAATCACGGTCGCTCGGCCATCTCGGCAAGGCCCGCCCCTGCGACCGGATGGGGGCCGGAAGGACTTGGCGAGGGTAGCTGGGGGGCACTACAATGACGCATCGGACAGGGACCTTGCGCCCGATCGGTCCCCTGCGCACCAATTCGACACTCATCGCAACCAGGGAGCAGATGCCATGCCTCGCCGCCCCGCCCTGCGTCTCCGCACCAAGCGCATCTACGAACCGCGGGCCCCGGAGGACGGCGTGCGCATCCTGATCATGCGCCTCTGGCCGCGCGGAATCAAGAAAACGCACATCGACGAGTGGAACCGCGACCTGGCGCCCTCGCGCGAACTGGTCTTCGCCTTCAAGCGCCAGGGACTGGCGTGGGCGGAGTACGTGCCGCGCTTCTGGTCGGAGATTCGCCCGGCCGCCATCGCCGCACTGCGCGTCCGCGCCCGCCGCGAGACCGTCACCCTGCTTTGCGCCTGCGCCGACGAGACCCATTGCCACCGCACGCTGATCCGCGACGCCGCCCAGCGGGGCCTCAGCCGGCCTCGACCGGTACGGCGCCGCACCGACGCCTGACCGGCCGCTACGCCCATGCGGCCCGGGACAGTCAATGTGACAGTGGGACAATGAGACAATGTGACAATCCGCTCCCGCCAAGGCCGGGCGCGCTCCATCCGGCCCACCCGCCCGCCACCCCCCTACAGCTTCGCCCGCCGCAGTACCCCTCGCACCACCTTCGTCAGGTTCGGCTCCGCCCGGTTCGCCGTCGCGATGATGTGCTCGACGTTCGCCGGCTGCAGCGCGTCCGGTAGACACATGTCGGTCACGATCGACAGCCCGAGCGCCCGCAGGCCGCAGTGCACCGCCACGATCACCTCCGGCACCGTGCTCATGCCGACGCAGTCCGCGCCCATCCCGCGCAGCCACCGGTACTCCGCGCGCGTCTCCAGGTTCGGCCCGAGCACCGCCACGTACACGCCCTTCTGCAGCCGGATGCCCGCCGCGAGCGCCACCTCCTCCGCCAGCTTGATCAGCTCCGGATCATACGGCCGGCACATGTCCGGCCAGCGCGGCCCCAGCCGGTCGTCGTTCGGGCCGACCAGCGGGTTCGCGCCCATCAGGTTGATGTGGTCCTCGATCACCATCAGATCGCCCCCGGCATACTGCGGGTTCATCCCGCCGCACGCATTCGAGACCACCAGCGCCTTCGCCCCCAGCGCGCGCATCACCCGTACCGGAAAGGTGATCTCCTGAGCCGTGTAGCCCTCGTAGAGGTGGCAGCGCCCTTCCATCGCCACCACGTGCCTTCCCTCCAGGGTGCCCAGGACCAGCTCGCCCTTGTGGGAGGTCGCCGTCGAGCGCACGAACCCCGGGATATCACCGTAGGGGATCGCCGTGCGGTCCGTGATCTCGCGCGCCAGCCCGCCGAGCCCCGTGCCGAGGATGATGCCGAATTCGGGAGCGGTCTTCAGCTCCGGGCGGATGCGGGCTACCGCCTGATCGATCAGTTCCTTGACGCCGGTCATCAGTACCTCCGGTTCCGGGGCCTGGTTCAAATCGCGATCACCGTCCGCGCCTGCTCAAAGCGAGCAAAACGGGGACATGACCTGAATTCCGGAGCGGGCAGGCGCCCAGCGGGGGAGGTTGCCCGAATTCAGGATCGTGTCCCCGTTTTGCGGCCGGTTTGAACTCGGCCGGTTCCGGTCAGTGTTCGAGAACGACAGGGAAGGGGCCACCCGGATTGTTCACGCTCCAGCCGACCGCGTACGCCGTCAACTGGCTCACGCGGCGCGAGTCGATCGCAAACGGCGGCCGCTGCATGATGTCGTCCGTGGCATACTGGTCGCCCGCCCGCACGCGATACAGCGGCGCCGCGCCGTACACGCGCAGGATCGCATGCGCGATCGCCGCCGCGGTTACCGCGACCTGGTCACGCTTCGGCTCCGAGTAGACGCAGCAGCACTCCGAGCCCTCCAGCGTCCCGACCTGCCCGATGTAGCGCGTCGGGAAGTTCCGGTCCTTCGCGCCCGTGATCTTGCAGTGGAAGAGGATGGCGTGGTTCATCGTTCCGTAGCGCTGGGAACCGCCCGAGATCGCGTCCGCGAAGGTCGCCGCCGTCATGGCCTTCGCCAGCGCGGGTCCCCACACTTTCGCCTCCTCCGGTCCCAGCCCCTTGCTCGGCGCCCACTGCGAGCGCAGGAACATCTCATTCGCGAGCGCCGGGAATTCCCACCAGATCCGCAGCGACTTGGGGCGGGCGGCGGCCGCCCGCGCCTCCTCGGGGTTGGCCCCGCTCTCGGGCTTCGCGAGGTAGACGTACGCCTGGTCCTGCAGCCACTGGTGCGCCTTCTGGATCGCCGCCTGCCGGACCTGCATCTCCTCGTTCGTCCACGCCTCCAACCCCATGCCGAGCGCCGTCGCATGCACGATGAACACGTTTCCGGTCAGGGTCGTCGCGCTCCCCGTCGCCCGCCGTGCCACGTAGGACATGCTCTGCCAGTCCACGTGGTTGCGCCCGTCCGGCGTGACCGAGAGCTCCGGCCGGAAGACGTAAAAGCCCACGCCCAGCAAGGTCCCCAGCGGCAGGATCGCCAGCCCGAGCCGGCCCAGCCACTTCGCGAAGAAACCCGCGGGGGTCAGCGTATGGCTGCGCTCCGTTGCCGCCGGGATCTCCCGCTCCCAGTCGCGGGGATTCGCCTCCGCCCCCGAGGACAGCCGATCCATGCGCTGCCAGAAATTCTCCTCCTGGGGGGCGGGCGGCTTCTGGGCCATCGGGGGAGATCCTCGGACGCGCAGGCTCGGGCCGGAACGGCGCCGCGCCGGCGCCAACGGCCGGTGCGGCAGAGCCCCGATTCTAGCAGCCGCCGCGAACCGGCGCGACGAAAAAAGGCGAGTTATCGGTCGGATTCAACTTCCGGCCGCGCGCGGACGATATAATATGGGGCCGCGTGCGCACCGGCTTTTCACGCGTTCCCCCGATCGGAGAGCATCCATGCGCCGACGTCTCGGCTGGTTCGTCCTGGGCCTGTGCCTGCTCCTGCCCCTGCGCATCCTCCTGTCCGACGACCTGACCCTCGACGACGTCATCGTCATGGCCATGACCGGCGTTCCCGAGGAGCAGATCCTGGAGGAAATCCGCGCGGGCGGCATGCACTTCAACCTGACCGACGCCGACCTCGCCCGGCTCGCCGAGGCCAAGGTGAGCGCGCGCGTCATCACGGCGCTCAAGGCCACGGCGCGCGCGCCCGAGCCCGCCGGCCCGCGGCTCGTCGCCTGGTCCCTGCCCGACGGGCGCATCGGTTTCTCCTACCCCGAGACCTGGAAGCCGATCTCGGCCCGCTGGGGCATGCCCACGATCGCGAGCAACGCCTTCGAAGTCGCGGTCGTCCCGCGCGCCGAGCCCGACGACCTTTCCGAGCTGCGCACCGGGTTCCTGCTCGCCTACTACCGCGAAGTCTGGATCCACGGCCGCCCGTCGCTCGAAGACTGGGAGACCGCCTACCGGCAACGGCTGGAGCAGACCGACCCGGGGATGACCCTGAGCCGGGCCGGCAGCCGCACGGTGGCCGGGCGCGAGGGGATGATGTTCGACCTGTCGGGCACGCCGATGGGCGCCTCCGCGCCGGTGCGCGCCCTCTACTGGGTCGCGGCCGACCCCGGCGGCGTCTACCTGCTCGGCGGCAGCGCGCCCCGCGACGACTACGCCGACCTCGCCCCGACCTTCGAGCGCATCTTCGCCAGCGTCCGCTTCGGCGTCGGCGCCGCGGCCGACCCCGTGAAACCCGGAAGCGGCGCGGGCGGCGCGGGGGGCACGACGGCCGCCGGCGGCACGGGTACGGGAAATCCCCCGGGCGCAGGGGGCGCCGGCGGCGCCGGCACGGCCGGGACCCCGCCCACCGAGCTGCCCTCCTTCCTCGAATTCATCGACCCCGATCGCACGTTCAGCATCCGCTATCCCGCGGGCTGGGCGCGCTCCAATCTCGTGACGCCGGACGGCATCTACTGGTTCTTCGCCAAGGAGCGCTTCGACCCGCGCGCCGGCAAGCCCTTCGTCAACGGCATCTCGGTCTTCCTCCGCCCGCACCGCGACACGGCGACCCGCGAGCCGGGCGCGCTGGCGCGCGTCGCCGAGGAGTGGAAGGGGTACTTCCTGAAGACCCAGCTCCAGCTCGGCTCCACGCTCTCGCTGGGCGACGCCGAGCCGGTGAAGCTCGGCGGCGGCGGGGCCGCCGTGAGATACATGTATAACCTGAGATATTCGGACGGGCGCGAGGAGCGCGGCGTGCTCCTCGTCTCGTACAATCGCCGCGCCGTGATCGTCGTGGAGGGGAACACCCTGAAGGACGATTTCGCGGCGGCGAGCCCGGTGCTCCTGACCAGCGCCCAATCCCTGCGGGTGGAGGTCGGGACCGGGAATGACCGGAGGTGAGGAGCCAAGCATGATCAAGAATCTGGGCGATTTCGAGTACGATACCGACCGGGTCATCGGGCGCGGCCCGACCGGGACGGTCTACGAAGGGCAGGTGAGCGGCGGCGGGGCCGCGGTCGCGGTGAAGGTGCTCGCGGCCGAGGCGGCGCTCGACGGCGAGGCGATGGACCGCTTCTACGCCGAGGTGCGGGCGCTGGCGCGCGCGGAGGACCCGGGGATCGCGGAGGTCTACGGGGCCGGGCCGGCGGACGCGACCCATTGCGTGGTCGAGGAACGGGTGGCGGGCGAGGACCTGGGGCGCATGCTCGCGCGGCGCGGGAAGCTGCCGGTGCGCGAGGCGCTGGGGATCGCGCGCGGCGTCGCGGGCGCGCTGGCGGCGGCCGCGGAGAGCGGCGTGCTGCACGGCGACCTGAAGCCCGCGAACGCGATCTGCGCGGGGCGCGGGCGGGTGAAGGTGACGGCTTTCGGGATGGGCGAGCTGTCGCGGCCGGCGGCGGGCGCGTCGGCGGACGGCGCCGGGGCGTACGTGGCGCCGGAGGATCGCGACGGGCGCGCGGCCGGGGCGGCGGGGGACGTCTACTCCCTCGGGGTGATGCTGTATCGCATGCTGTCCGGCAAGCTGCCGGTGCCCGGTCTCGCCGCGTCGGCCGAGGTTCAGCGGCAGGAGCATGCCGCGATCCGGCCGCTCGGCGAGCTCGCGCCCGGGGTGCCTGCGGGTCTTGCCGACCTGGTGGGCCGGTGCCTGGCGTTCGCGCCCGGCGACCGGCCGGACGGGGCGGTCGCGCTGTGCGCGGAGCTGGACGGGCTCGGCGCGGGCGCGG
>JACRIP010000238.1 GCA_016220045.1 Planctomycetota bacterium | reverse complement strand
TCCGCCTCCATGGCCGCAAGCCGGCGCTCGCGCTCGGCGAAGAACCCGGGTTCGACGCGCAGGCCCCGCTCCGTCACCTCCTCGGGGAGATCCTCGACCGCGACGAGCTCGCCGGGCGCGAAGGCCACGAGCTGCTTGGCGAGATTCTGCAACTCGCGCACGTTCCCCGGCCACGGGTAGGCCAGGAGCAGCGCCGCCGCGTCCGCGCCGACCGTCTTCGGCGCGCGTCCCCATTCCGCCGCGTAGCGCCGGAGGTAGTGGCCGAGCAGGAGCGGGATGTCGTCGCCGCGCTCGCGCAGCGGCGGCACGCGCACCGTGATGGCGCACAGCAGGTAGTACAGGTCCTGCCGGAAGCGCTTGGCCGCCACCTCCTCCTCCGGGACCCGGTTGGTGGCCGCGACCAGGCGCACGTTGACGCGGATCAGCTCGCGCCCGCCCAGCCGTCGCACCTGCCGCTCCTGCAGGGCGCGCAGCAGCTTGGCCTGGAGCGGAAGCTGGAATTCGCAGACTTCGTCGAGAAAGACCGTGCCCTGGTCGGCGAATTCGAGGAGGCCGGGGCTGGAGGTGCGCGCGTCGGTGTAGGCGCCGCGCTCATGCCCGAACAGCTCGGCCTCGAGCAGGGCGTCGGGAATCGCGCCGCAGTCCACGGGCACGAAGCGCCGGCGCGCGCGTGCGCTCTGCTCGTGGATGGCGCGCGCGACCAGCTCCTTGCCGGTGCCGGTCTCGCCGAGGACGAGCACGTCCGCGTCGGTGGCGGCGACCGCCGCGAGCGTTTCCGCAAGCCGCCGCATCGCGGGGCTGGCGCCGAGCAGCTCGCCGGACCGGTACTCGCGGGAGACCTGGCGCGAGAGAAAGCGGTTCTCGTCGCGCAACCGCTTCTGGTCCAGGGCGCGGGCGGCCGCGTTGCGGAGCTGGTCGGGCGCGAAGGGCTTGACGATGTAGTCGTAGGCCCCGAGCTGCAGCCCGGCGATGGCCGTCTCGACCGTGGGAAACCCGGTGATCAGGATGCACGGCACGCTGGGGTCGAGCTCGCGCGCCGCGCGCAGGAAGTCCACGCCGCTCGCACCCCCCAGGCGCAGATCGGAGATGATGAGGTCGAACGGCTCGGCGCGCAGGCGCTCGAGCGCCGCGGCCGGCGCCGCCGCCGTCTCGACGCGCGTATCCGGCAATCGCCCGAGCGCCTCGCGGCAGACGTCGAGCATGTCCGGCTCGTCGTCCACGACCAGAATGCGCGCGTCCTTCATGCGGCGCTCCCGGCGCGCGCGCGCGGCAGGCGAACGGTGAAGGAGCTGCCCTTCCCGAGCACGCTCTCGACTTCGAGCGTGCCGCCGTGGTCGCGCACGATTCCCTGGCTGATCGACAACCCGAGCCCGGTGCCGACGCCCTCGGGTTTGGTCGTGAAGAACGGCTCGAAGACACGCGGCAGGTCCTCCGGTCGGATGCCGCTGCCGGTATCCGAGACCGCGAGCACGACGTCGGCGGGGGTGGCCGAGGTCGTCACGCAGAGCCGCCCGCCCGCCGGCATGGCGTCGCAGGCGTTGTTCACCAGGTTGAGGAGCACCTGCTGCAGCTCATTGCCGTTGGCCGTGACCTCCAGCGGCTCGGGCGCCAAGGTCACCTCCAGCCGGACCTGCCGGCTGAGGTTGGCGTCGCCCAGCAGCTCCACCCCGGCGCGCACGACGCCGTTGAGGTCCTGCCGCCACTTGCGCTCGATCGAGGGCCGGGCGTACGACAGCAGGCCGCGCGTGATCGTGGAAATGCGCTGCACGTGGCGCTCGATCATGCCCAGCCCGGCCGTGAACTTCTCCGGCACCCCGCCGGCCGCCGCGTCGTCGAGCAGGAGGCGGACCTTCATCGTCAGGATGCCCGCCGGGTTGTTGATTTCGTGGGCGATGCGCCCGGCCAGTTCGCCGATCGCCGCCATCTTGCCCGCGCGCGCCAACTGGGCGGCGCGCTCGCGCTCCTGGGTGACGTCGCGGATCAGCTCGACGACCTGGACCACGCGCCCCGCCTCGTCGAGAATGGGCGAGGCGGTGACGTCGAAGATCCGCGGGCGGCCCTCCGGGGTCGGCACCGCGCGCTCGCCGTGCACGGTGTTTCCCTGATCGAGGGCGGCGCGGCACAGGCAGGTCGGGCAGCCCATCACGGTCTTGCCGAACGTGCTGGGGCAGCAGCGGCCGATGCCGACGCGGTCGCCGAACCAGGTCTCGATACTGCGGTTGCACCAGAGGATGGTGAGGTCCTGGGAGAGCAGGCGCATGCCCGCCCCGGCGGCATTCACCACCGAGTCCAGGCGTTGCCGCTCGAAGCGCTCGGCGGCCACGCTCGCGCGCAGCCGGGCTTCGGAGCCGCGCATCCGGCGCACGATGTAGCTCGTGAGCGCGGCGGTGCTGAGCAGGAGGACGTTGAAGGCGAAGAGCGCGGCGCCGACGGCGGCGGGGTCGCGCGCCAGGCGATCGCCCGGGATGCCGAGCGCGTGGCGCGGCAGCGTGCCGGCGCACTCCAGCGCGGCGAGCAGCGAGAACCCGGCGCAGCAGGTGACGGTCACCCAGCGGCTCGTGCGCTCTTCCAGGAGAATGCCGGCGATGACCACGTGGAGCAGGTAGATACCGTAGAGCGGATTGGCGAGGCCGCCCGAGAAGTGGAGGAGGGCGGTGAGGAGGGCGAGGTCGACGTAGACCTGGAGCAGGAGCAGATGCGGCGGTCGGGCGCCGCGGCGCGCGAGCGCGCGATAGGCGAGATTGGCGAGGATGAGCGCGGCGACGCAGGCGGCGAGCGGCGGCAGGTCCGCGGGCGCGATCCAGCCGAGCACCGGGCCGCCGATCGCAATGGCGCCCGCGCAGGCGAGAATGGCCAGCCAGCGGAGTTGGATGAACCATGCGGCGTGGGTGCGCAAGTCACCCGCGGCGTCGGGGGCGGCGGGAGGGGGGGCGGTCGGGGGCGAGGGGGCGGAGACGACGGCGGCGGACACGCGGGGCACCTCCAGAGGCGGCGGGGGCGAGGAGGGGGGACCGGCGAATCTCCCCACGGGCGGGCGCGGGTTGGGAAATCTCCGCAGCGGGGGCTTTGGACTCGGGGCCACCGAGGGGTCCAATGCGCACTGAGCAAAGCGCGCGCCCGCGAGGAAGGAACACCGGGGGGAGCGGGGACGCCGCCCGCGGTCAGGCGCGCGCGGTCGCACGCCGGCGCGCCGGTCATTCCCGCACGCGTCCGCTTACTCGTAGCCGAACCCGAACGCCCAGGGTGTTCGAGTACGAGTACGAACGACGAGGGCGACGGAGGCCAGGACTTCGAGGGGTGCGGCCGGGACGGTCGAGCTCCTGCACTCGGCGGCGCGAACCGCATTGACCGCTGCGACGGCCCGTGCTATCCTGCGCCGGCACGCTCGGCGGCTCGGCATCGAGTCAGGTGACAGCCGTATCCACGGCGAATCGTCAGGGCAGGCACGGACCCTAACGCCACGGGAGGCCCCATGAAACGCGCAACCCTGCTCATGCTCGGCGCCTGGGTGCTCGGGCTCGGAATGGGCGCGGGCGCGATGCGGACGCTGGCGGCCGGCGACGAGCCCTTCAAGCGGACGGTCCTGCTGCGCGCGGACGTCGCGGGCCCCGCGGAGCGGGAGGTGGTGATCTCGCTGGTCGACCTCGCGCCCGGGGCCGCGTCCGGTCGCCACTGGCATCCCGCGCACGAATTCGCCTACCTGCTCGAGGGCGAAGCGGCGACGCAGGTGGACGGCGCGGAACCGGTCGCGCTCAAGCCCGGAGAGGTGGTGCACATCCTGCCGCAGAAGGTCCACGAGGGGCGGAATGCGAGCACGGTTCGCCCCGCGCGGCTCCTGGTCTTCCACGTGGCGGAGCAGGGGCAGCCGCTCACGACGGCGGCGGAGAAGTAATGTTGCCGCCGGGCCATAGCGAACTCCTCGACGCCCGGCTCGCCGCGGGCGCGCTCGCGCGCGGCCGGATCACGGCGGCGCAGCTCGATGCGGCGCGCCGCGCCCAGGCGGCGGAGCCGTCGCCCGCGCCGCCGCTCGGCGTTCTGCTGTGCGAGCTCGGCTTCCTGACGATTGCGGACGTCGCCGAGCTGCACGACGCCGTCTCCCCCGCCCCCGGCTCGGCGGAGGCCGCGTGGGCCGATGCCTGGCGGCTCGCCCGGCGCGTGGCCGGCGCCGTGCGCCTGACCGCGCCGCAGGCCCTGTGCGCCCTGCGCGAGGCCGCGCGCCGCGCCGCCGCCGC
>JACRIP010000242.1 GCA_016220045.1 Planctomycetota bacterium | reverse complement strand
GGGGGGGGGCAGGTCCGGTGTCGTGCGCCGCCTCCGGCGCACCCTGGCGACACGATGTCGCCCCGGTCGTTCTCGTACTCGTAATCGAACGCCCAGGGCATTCGAGTACGAGTACGAGATACGAGTACGACGGCGGACCGGTCTCCGCGGCGTGCGGGGGGTACGGCCGAGCTGCCGGTTCGGACCCGCACCCGGGTTTCCCATTGACGTTCGCCCGCCCGGTTTGCTACGTTGCGCCACGCGCGCGGCGGGCCCTCGTGGGCCGCATCCAGCCCGCGCGCAGGGAGGTCGGATCGTGAGTGCGGATCTGGTCGGGGCGAGCGAGCCGCCTGCGGGAGCGCCCCGAGCGTCGGGCTTCGCCGCCGCCGCGCAGGCGGTCGATCAGCTCCTCGACCGCCTGCCCGCCGGGGAGCGCGAGCCCGTCGCCCGCGAGATTGGTGCGACCCTGCGCGCCGCCTTCGCCCTCTCGCAGCTTCCCCGACGCCTCGGCGGCGCCTCCACCCTCGCCCTGCTGCTTCCCCGCCTCGCCACGCTGGTCTCCGAGCTGCTCGAGGCCGAGCGCTGTACCTTCTTCCTGCTCGACCGCGAGACCGACGAACTCTGCATCTGGGCCACCACCAACGCGGAGGTCCAGGGCCTGCGCATGCCGCACGACCGCGGCATCGCCGGCTGGGTGCTCACCTCCGGCACTCCCCTTCTCCTCGACGACGTCTACTCCGACCCGCGCTTCAATCCCGACGTCGATCGCATGACCGGGTTCCGCACGCGCTCCATGGCCTGCGCGCCGATCCGCCGCGCGGGACTCCACGGCGCCCCGGAGCCGCTGGGCGTCGCCCAGGTTCTCAACAAGCGCTCCGGCGCCTTCTCCCCCGCGGATCTCCACCTGCTCCAAGCGGTGCTCGCGCAGGCCGCCGCCGACCTGGTCAACGCGCAGCTCGAGGAGGCCGTCCGGCGCGTGCGCGACGAGGAACGCCGCCTGCTCGACGCGAACGCCGCGCTCGCGCGCGAGCTCTCGCTCGACCCCCTCCTGATCAAGATCATGGAAGCGGCCCGCACGATCCTCGACTCGGAGAAGGCCACCTTCTTCCTGCACGACGCCCCCCGCGGCGAGCTGTGGACGCGCGCTTCGCTCGACGCCTCGATGAAGGAGGTGCGCTTCCCCGCCGACCGCGGCATCGCCGGCAGCGTGTTCACCGACGGCCAATCCGTCAACATCCGCGACGCCTACGCCGACCCGCGCTTCAATCAGGCCGTCGACCGGCAGACCGGTTATCGCACGCGCACCATCCTGTGCGTGCCGGTCGCCAACCGCGAGGGGCGACGCATCGGCGTGCTGCAGGCGCTGAACAAGCGCGGGCGCTTCTTCACGGCCGCCGACGAGGAGCTGCTGCGCGCCTTCGGCATGCAGGCGGCGGTGGCGATCGAGAACGCCCAGCTCTTCGAGGAGGTCGTGCGCGGGAAGAGCTACACCGAGAGCGTCCTGGCCAGCCTCTCGAACGGGGTAATTACCCTAGATCAGGCCGGACTCATCGTCACGGCCAACCGCGCCGCGCTGCGGTTGACGCGCCTGGAAGGGCAGGAAGCGGAAGTACTGGGACGCCCGCTGGCGGAGGTCTTCAGCGGGGGGAACGCCTGGCTGGCGGCCTCGGCCGACGCGGTGCGCGCGAGCGGCAAGCCCCAGGTCGCGCTCGACGCCGAGCTCACCTTCGACTGGGTGCCGGAGGTGCCGGGCGGCACGCGCAGCCGCCGCCACGCCTCGGTAAACCTCACGGCGGTGCCCTTGACCGACGCCCACGAGCAGCGGATCGGCGGTCTGGTGGTCCTCGAGGACATCACGCGCGAGAAGCGCGTGCGCGCCACGATCGCACGGTACATGCCGAAGGACATCGCCGACCGGCTGATGGAGGAGGGCGAAGACGCCCTCGGCGGGCGGGTGCAGGAGGCGACGGTCCTCTTCAGCGACATTCGCGGGTTCACGCGCCTGGCGGAGCGGCTGGGGCCGCAGGAGACGGTCCGGCTGCTCAACCAGTATTTCACGCTCATGGTGGACGTGATTCTCGGCTGCCGCGGCGCGCTCGACAAGTACATCGGCGACGCGCTGCTCGCGGTCTTCGGCGTGCCCTACGGCAGCCCGCAGGACGCGGAACACGCGGTGCAGGCGGCACTCGGGATGGTGCGCGCCCTGCGCGAGTTCAACCGGCGGCGCGCCGCGGCGGGCCAGGCGCCGCTGGAGACGGGCATCGGCATCCACACCGACCAGGTCGTCTCCGGCAACATCGGCTCGCTCAAGCGCATGGAGTACACGGTGGTCGGCGACGGGGTCAATCTGGCCTCGCGGTTGGAGGGGGCGACCAAGCCGTACCACACGCCGATCCTGATCAGCGAGCACACGCGCGCGCGGCTGACGGGGATCTACCGGATGCGGGAGATCGATCTCCTGCGCGTGGTGGGACGCCGGCAGCCGGTGGCCGTCTTCGAAGTGCTCGACCCCGGCGTCGACGAGGAGGTTCCGCGCCTGGAGGAGGCGCTCGCCGCCTACGCCGAGGCGCTCGCCGGCTACCGTCGCCGCGAGTGGAGCGCCGCCGCGGCGGGTTTCGCGGCGGTACTCCGGTTTCGCCCCGAGGACGGGCCGAGTCGGGTCTACGCCCGACGGTGCGAGCGCTTCGCGGCCGCGCCGCCCCCGCCCGACTGGGACGGAGTCTGGGACCTGACGGACAAGTAGCTCCCCCGACGGCACGCCCCGGCGTCCCGGCCCCTACTTCTCCTGCCCCTGCCCCTGCCCCTGCCCCTCTCCCTGCCCCTGCCCCTCTCCCTGTCCCTGCCCCGCCGCGCCGCCCCGCGCGCGCAGGACGACCGCCCCTTCCACGACTTCGGGCACGGCGTCCAGCAGGTAGGCCAGCATGGTGATCACGTCCGCGATCCGCCGGCACTGGACGGGCAAGAAGATCTTCCGCGACGGATCGATGCCGTCCAATCGGACCTCGAGTCTCGTCAACGTCGCCAGGTGCCGGATGGCCTCCTCCACGGTCGTGTCGAAGAGGGCCAGGGACAACCACGAGCGCCCGAGCTTCATGAGCAGCTCGGACTTCCACGGCGGATCCGCGGCCGACCCCGCGCACCACTCCTGTTCCAGGTGCAGCGCCCGGAGCCGCGCCGGGGTGGAGACGAAGACCGACCCCAAGGCGATGCGGTAGGAAAGGCCCAGCGGCCCCAGCGTCTCCAGCAGCACCCGGCCCGCCGCGACGTTGTCGAAGTGCGCGCTCACCGGTTCGACGAACGGGTCCGGTGAGCCCGCCACGTGCCGCAGCCCCTCGTCGATGACGACCGACATCTGCGCGGGCTTCGTCAGGCGCTCCAGGATCCCCAGGAGCGGCATCTCCACGGCCTCCAGGTCGACGGGCAGCTTGCCCAGCCGTGCACGCAGATCTTCGTCGGTGTCTTTCCGCGCGACCCACGCCTTGAACTGCCGCAAGTCCTCCGCATCCTCCCAGGGGTTCGGCATGTAACCCCATTCAAAGAGATTCCTCACCGCCGTCGCGACCGCCTTGTCCCGCACCTGCCATGCGCACCAGCAATGGTGGTTCCGGTTGAATCGCGATTGGGGCGCCAGCTCCTGCCATTGCTCGAATCCTTGCTTGAGCGCGGACCATTTGATCGCGCACTCCTCGAAGAGCCGGCTGCCATACAGGCACGAGACGCGGCTGACGATGTACGCATAGAGCGCTTGCGGATGGGTCGGGTCGAAGGTCGCGGACGCGGCGAGAGCGAAGCGCTCCCACTCGCCGGGTTTGCCGCACCAGCGCGGAACCAGGTAGATCGCCTTACGGAGATAGAAGGTGGGGTAGGTCGGTTCGAACGCGACGGCCTCGGCCGCCAGGCGCTCGAAGCGGTCGCGGTCCCAGCGCAAGCCGAGGGCGACGGTCATCAGGGAGGCGTAGAGTCCGGGAACCTTGGCGGGGAGCTTGAGGGCCTCCGCCAGAAGACCCTGCGCCCGCTCCAACCGCTCGCGGAAAACCTGCTCGACCGCGGCCGGCAGCGGGTCCCGGGGGTGCGGCCCGCGCTCCTCGAAGGCGTGCACGACCAGCGCCTCCGCCTGCACGCTCCGCGCCGTGGCGGAGTGCGGCGCCTGGGCGACCCAGTCCGCCAGGCGCCGGTGCAGCGCCTGCCACCCCGCTTCGGACCGGTCCCGCGTGGGCTCCGCCAGCGAGCGATAGAAGAGCACCAGCTTCCACTCGCCATCGGCGTCCTTCTGCCGCGTGCGACCGCATTCGTCGGCCATCCGGTCCAGTTCCTCGTAGCGTCCGGCCGCCAGGATGGTCTGGAGGGGGATGCGCGCCGCGGGCGCGGGGACCGGCGTCCCCTGCGGCGGCAGGGTCGTCGATGGATCCCCCCACGCAGGCAGCCAGCCCAACCAGATCGCCAGCAGGACGCCGCCGACGAGGACCGCCCCGCCGACGGCCAGGTACGCCACGCGGGCGCGGCCGAACTCCCGTCGCATGCTCCGGCTCCGCAGGAGAGAATCTGGGCGCATCCGTCGCGTCATTTGCCGCGCCCGCCCGCGACCACTTCGTTCCAGCGCGGGTCCGCGTGCAGCGGGTCGAGATCGTGGTCCTTCAGCGTGTGCTGGAGGCTCCACCCCTGTTCCAGCGCCGTGAACAAGGCGTCGAAGGCCCGATCGCGCAGCGCCGTGCTTTCCGCCTCGGGAAGCTCCTGGGCCGCGCCCTTGGGGCTGCGCTTGCCGGCGCTGCAGACGGCGAGGGAGCACGCCAGGTCGTAATACGCGAGCCGGATGACGGCGAGCATCCCGGGGTCGCGCCGGAACGCCTTGCGCTGCTTCTCCGGCAGTGCCGCGACCGCCGCATCGAGGCCCGGCAGGCCGGTGGCGAACAGGTCTGCGCTTAAGGCGTATTCCTTACCCGTTCCCACGAGCTTTCCCTGAATCGCCGCCTCGGCGCGCTCGATCATCCGGAGCCATGCGCGCACGGCCACGGTCTCGTTCTCGACCGTTCCCGCCGCCGGCGCGTCCGCTTTGAGGGCGCGCAGCAGCACGCCGCCCTCCCTCAGCTCCGGCTCCGCGCCCATCTGGAAGGCGAGCAGCGAGAGCAGGTCGGGGAGGGGCCGGCCCGCCACGCACAGGTCGATTTCGCGGGCCGGGTCGCCCCCATCCAACGTCAGGTCTACGCCGCAGGCTTCCTTGACGAGGGGCAGCACCTGCGCGACGGGCGTCCGGGAAAAGTCCCGCCGGAACGGCTTCGCCTGCTCCAGCTTCGCGACGAGGTCGCGTTTCGACGTGGAGTCCGCGGCCGACGTCGCGCACCAGGGATTGCCCTGCGGGATCGCCGGCAGCCGTTCCGGCGTCGTGACGTAGACGGACCCGCCCGCGATCCCATAGGCCAGGCCACCCTCCCGGACCAGCTCGTCCAGCGCCCAACCCACCGGGACGTTCTCGAATTTGCGGTCGATCGGCCGCGCCGTGGGATCGCTCGCGCCGGCGCCGCGGCGCAGCGCGGCGTCCAGCACCAGCGTCAGGTCGGCAGCGCGTCCGAGCGCCGCCAGCGCCGCGCCCAGCGACGTGGGGCCGGGCGCGAGCCGGCAGGGAAACGCGTCGAGGCGCGCGCGCACGTCCGCGTCGGTATCGGCGCGCTTGAGCCACGCCTCGAAGGCCGCGGGTGCGCTCTCGTCCCCCCACACCGCCCCGTAGTAGCGGCCGCCCGGCGGCGGGCCGATCCGCGCGGCGGACGCGCGGTCCTGCATCACCCAGGCGCACCAGGCGTGGAAGTTCGCGTTCCAGAGCGAGCCCGGCACGAGCTTCTTCAGGTCGCGGAAGCCCTCGTCCAGGTGCGGCCAGGAAAGCGCATTGTCCGCGAACAGGCGATCGCCGTGCAATCCGGACATCTGCTTGACGATCATCGCGTAGAGGGCGAGGCCGTGCGTCGCCCTGAGGGACTCGCCGGAGGCAAGGGCGAATTGCTCCCACTCGCCGTAGGCGCCGAACCAACGCTTATGGAGGTACTGCGCCCGGCGGTAGTAAAAGTCCCAATCGGTGGGCTCGAAGGCGACGGCCGCGCGGAAGATTCGATCGTGAGCGTCGGGCTTCCATGACTGGCCCATGCCGACGGTCAGGAGGGCGGAATAGAGGCCGGGGACCGGGTTGGGGAGTTTGAGGCCGATCTCGAGGACTTCGCGCGCGGCGTGGAGCCGCTCGTGGAAGAGTTTCCAGCCCTCGGCGGTCACGGAGCCGGCCCACCCACCCCCGCGCGCGTCCCAGGCGTATCCCGTAAGCGCGGCGCCGTGCACGGCGCGCGCGGTGGCGGAGCCCGGCGCGTCGGCGATCCACCCCTCGATCCGCTTGAGGTGGGCCTCCCAGGCCTCCGCCGAGCCTTCGTCGGCGGGGGCGTTGAGCGCATCGTAGAAGCGCGGGAGCACCCATTCGCCCTCGTCGTCCTTGGCTTTCGTCTGCCACAGCCGGTCGGCGAGCTGGTCGAGCTCCGCGAACTTCCCGGCCGCGAGCAGGGCGGCGGGGTCCTGGGCGTCGTCGGCGTCGGCGGGCGGCGCCGCCAGGCCGGGGCGGGGTGGCGTGAGCGCGACCACCCCAGCGAGGGCGCAGACCGCCGCGAGCAGGGGGAGACGAAGGCGGGTGAGCATGCGGATGCCGAGCGGCGGTCGCATCGGGGAGTCTCCTGTTGGTTGGTCGTGCCTCTGTACGCGCTGATCGTTGCCCGCAGGTTCGGGCTGGAAACCGTCCCGATGGGGCGGGGCTTCGCAGCGACCGCCCCGTTGGCGTCCGCATAGCTTGGTTTGTAGTACCGGGCTTCAGCCCGGGTTCGTTGCCGGCCTTCAGGCCGGCTACCCACGGCTTACTCCCGGCCGGAGACGGATCGAGCGGCCCTCTCCGGCGTGCGCTTCGAGGGTTGCCGGGCTGAAGCCCGGCCAACAAACCCCGGCTGAATCCCCGTACTACAAGCCGCGAAGCCCATCCCGATTGGAGCGAGTGTACGGTCTCCAGCCGCCGAGTCTTGGGTAACGAGCAGCCCGAAGGGCGGCCCGCCCAGCCACAATCGACTCCGCGCGTCCAATGCCCCCCCCCTCGTCGCTGCATTCATCCAGCCCGGGCGGCCCCACGTACGTACTTCGCCCTATACCTCGGCGGCCGTCAGGCGCAACACCTCCTCGATGGTGGTGATCCCGGCGAGCGCCTTGCGCAGCGCGTCCTCGCGCATGGTGGACATGCCGCGCTCGCGCGCCTTGAAGCGGATTTCCGGCGCCTGCGCCTCGCGCGCGATGAGCCGTTGCAACTCGTCGTCGACGACCAGGAGTTCGAAGATCCCGGTGCGCCCGCGATAGCCGTTCAGGCACTTGGGACAGCCCGCGCCGCGGTAGAACTTCACGGCGCTCGCGTCCACGCCCGGCATCAGCGCCTTGATCACTTCGACGGGCGGATCGGCGAGCACGCGGCAGGCGGGACAGATCACGCGCACCAGCCGTTGGGCCAGCACGCCCACCAGGGAAGCGGTCACGAGGTAGGGTTCTACCCCCATGTCGAAGAGGCGCGGGATCGCGGTCGGCGCCGAGTTGGTGTGCAGGGAGGTCAGCACCACGTGGCCGGTCATGCCGGCCTGCACGGCGATCTGCGCGGTCTCGCGGTCGCGGATTTCGCCCACCATGATGATGTTGGGATCCTGGCGCAGGATGGCGCGCAGACCGGAGGCGAAGCCGAAGTCCGGGTGGTCGTAGACCTGGGTCTGGGTCACGCCGGCGAACTCCAGCTCGATGGGGTCTTCGAGGGTGACGAGGTTGCGTTCGGTCGCGCGCAGGTGGTTGAGGGCGGCGTAGAGGGTGGAGGTTTTGCCGCTGCCGGTCGGGCCGGTGACCAGGAACATGCCCTCGGGTTTACGCAGGACCTGGAAGACCTCGGCCTTGAGCTCCTCCTCCATGCCGAGTTCGTCGATCGCGGTCTTCGCCAGGGCGCGGTTGACCATGCGGAGCACGATCTTCTCGCCGTGCAGCGCGGGCAGGCTGGCGATGCGCAGGTCGATCTGGCGGCCTTCGAGCGAGTAGCTGTGGCGGCCGTCCTGGGGCACGCGCTTCTCCGCGATGTCCATTTTGGCGAGGATCTTGAGCCGGTTGGTGATCGGCGCCTGCAGCGCCTTCGGCAGCCGTCGCCGCTCGACGAGGATGCCGTCGACGCGGAAGCGCACGAGCACGTCCTCCCGATTCGGCTCGATATGCACGTCGCTCGCGCCCTGGCGGATCGCCTCTTCGAGGATCGAGGTGACGAGTCGGGCGAGTGCGCGCGTCTCGTTGTCGTCGGTGGGCGCCGACGCCGCCAGGACGGGCGCCTTCTGCGCGCTCTCCTCCATGGCGGTGCGCAACAGGTCGGCCTCGGCGACGCTCGCCGGGTATTCCCGCTCGATGACGATCGAGATGTCTTGCGGCGTGGCGAGGACGATGTCGAGGCGGCAGCGCGTATAGAACTCGATTTCCTGGATGGTCTCGAAATTGGAGGGGTCGGCGAGCGCCACGACGAGGCGCTGCTGATCGCGCTCGTGGTGAATCGGCACGGCGCGCCAGATGCGGGCGCGATCACGGGTGAAGAGCGCGAGCGTTCCGGGCGGGATCGCGAGGCGGGTGAGCTCCACGCACGGCGTGTTGAGTTGTTCGCCGAGAGTACTCAGGAGATCGCCGGGCGAGATCAAGCCGCTGCGGGTGAGGACCTCGCCGAGCTTGAGGGGCGTGCCCTGCTGGGCGGTGAGGCTCGCCTCCAACTCCGCGCGCGAGAGCAGGCCCTTGTCCAGGCACAGTTCGCCGAGCTTGCGGTCGGTCACCGGCGCGCGTCGCGCCGAGGGGCCGACGCCGGGGCGATCGTAGAAGGTCAGGACCGCCTGGGAGACCTGGATGACGTCGCCGTCGAGCAGCGGCGACTCGGTGACGCGTACGCCGTTGACCTCGAGGCCGTTCTGGCTCTCCAGGTCGCGCACGCTCCACGCGCCGTTCTGGCGGACGATGCGGCAGTGCTTGCGCGAGATGTCGGGGTCCTGGAGCGCAACCTGGTTGGACTCGGAGCGGCCGATGTCGATGGCGTCGCCGGCAAGTTCCAGGACGCGGGCTTTACCGGCTTCGGCGATGTGAAGAAGGGGCATGGACGGGGCGACCTCCGGCAGGAGAAGGGGGGAGAGTGAGCGGAATGCGGGCGGCGGCGGCGACCGGGGTAGATACCGTAGCCGGCGGCGCCGTGGCGCCGGGCGGCGCGGTGTGCAGCGCGCCCGGGCGTCCGGCTCCGCCGGGAGCGTGCGGTTGCAAGCGGGATGCCGGATGCGCGGGCGCGCGGCGGATGGGTGGGGTCGGAGTCCTGCGGACTCGCCGTAACTCCCCGCGGCGAAAGGGGGAGGGCAGGATCGAGGGGGCGACGCCGGGGTCGGCGCGGGCCGCGCCGGGAGGGGTGGCGCCGCCGGTCGGGTGCGCAGGCGCTTTCCGTTCGCCGCCGAATGTAAATCGGCGGCCGGGTCGCGGCGCGCACCGCGTCGCTCGGCCCTTCGTTCCGCCTGAAGGCGGAACTACGAACGAGCGGGGTGGCCGAGCCACGCCCCGTGACCGTGAGGAGACTTTGAGCCGCCGCCGGCGCTCATGAGGGTCGCGTGGTTCAAACCACTTCGTTGGTAGTTCCGCCTTCAGGCGGAACGAAGGGCCGCCCATTGCCCGCCACGGTGACGCGCTGCGCCTGCCGCCGGCGGTCGAGACCGAACGCCCGGGAACGCCGGGCCGCCGCCCGCATGCAGGCCTTCCCGCTCCCTGCCGGTTTGCGAATTCGGTTCAGGCGGGCCCCCACTCGATTTCCAGAGTCTCCCCCGCGTCGGTGAGCTCGGAGCGCCCGCGCAGCAAGTAGCGCGCTCCCGCCAATTCCATGCGCCGCTCCCCCATCGCCGGCGGGCCCACGGTCGGGTCAATGCCGACGGCAGCGCCGAGTAGGACCATAGTCGGCTGCAGGAGCGCCCGCGGCGGGTCGCCGATTATGATGCGGCGTTCGCCGTAGCAGGCTTCTACGGATGACGGTGGGGGGGACGGTGTCAACCGAAGCCCGCGGAAGCCCATTGTCCCTGCTTCATGCACCATGAGCCCAGCCCGGCGGAAGATCGGTGGCGGATCTTTCGGTGCCACAAGGATTCCCAGGGAGTCGAGAAACACCGCGACGCGACTCTCCTCCGGAAGTTGCCGCTCCTCGGCGACTCGATCCGCCACCACGGCATGCAACCCGGACTCCGTCTCCGGGAGCTGACGCGACACGAGCGCATCCACCACCTCCTGATTACGCTGCGGATCGTCTGAGCAACGCACGAACTCCACCCGCCGACCCAGAATCTGCTCGATCTCGACTTGCTGCGTCTCGATCAGGGCGGGCCACGCGGCGAGAAGGGTCACCGCCCCCTCGCGGCCTGGCCACGGAACGCACCGCCACATCGCGGCGTCCTTGAGTGCGAGGCCGGGAATCGACACCATCGGCAGCGGCTGGGCGGCGTCCGCGTCGACGCGACGGAAGCGGAGGAACTTCGCCAACTCCTGGAGGCGCCGTTGCTCGATGCCGTCGAAATCGGGCGGGCTCGCGCGCAGGAGGGACAACGCGGGAGCGAACAGGAGCTCCGCCGCGACCCGACTGACCGCATCGAGCAAGGACTGCGTCTGCACCGAGGTCGAGTACCAGCCGACCCGGCCGTCGACCAGCCCACGCCGGATCGCCAGGTCGAGCGCATCCTTGTCGATGAACCAGCACAGACCGTCCGGGCGGCAACGCGGTCGGCGTTTGTGAAGGTGGGTGGGGACCGGCCAGTTCCAGTTGTCCATCAGGGGGAGCGGTGGGATCGGGGGCGGCGCCTCGCAGCGGTACACCATGGCCACGTGTTCTCCACGCCCGCCCACATCCCTCACGACGGTCTCGGGATCGGCCGCTTCCATTCGCGCCGAGTGGGGCCGCCCCCGTGCGTCCACCGTCACGTAGTAGTAGGTCGGCATGGCGTCCTTCCGGAGGGGCACGGGCCGATGGCGCGGGCAAGGGGCGGGGCTACGCACTGGATCCCGTCACCCAAACGGCAGGAGATAGGGCCTACACCCGAGCGCCGGCCGCAGCCATCGGCCCTTCGTTCCGCCTAAAGGCGGAACTACGAACGAGCGGGGTGGCCGGGCCACGACCCGTGACTCGGTCGCGTGGTTCAAACCACTTCGTTGGTAGTTCCGCCTTCAGGCGGAACGAAGGGCCGCCCATGGCCCGCCACGGTGACGCGCTGCGCCTGCCACCGACGGTCGGGACCGAACGCCCGGGAACGCCGGGCCGCCGCCCGCGACCCGGCGCCCCCTCCCCCCGCCCGCTACGGTCACAACCGTACCGTCACCGCCTTCATCTCCGT
>JACRIP010000241.1 GCA_016220045.1 Planctomycetota bacterium | reverse complement strand
GTCGAGCACCAGGCGCATGAAGCCGAGCTTGCGCAGCTTGTGGAAGGTGTCCTGGAACTGCGCCATGGTGTCCACGGCCACGCCGCCGTTCAAGACCACGACCGCGGATTTCGGGATGTCGCGGGCGATCAGCACCTGGACCTGCAGTTGTGGCATCGGTACTCCACCTTATGATCTGGACGTGCCGGGCGCGGTCGGGCTCAGCCCCCGGCGCGCGCGGGCGCGAGTGCGCGGTCGAAAATCCAGCCGGACTCGCCGATCACCGCCTCGAGGGCCTGATCGAGGGCGGGCAGGAAGCGCGCCGGGTCGTTCAGGCCTTCGTCGCGCAGCCAGGTACGCAGCGTCTCCTTGCCGATGCCGCGCGCCGCGGCGCACTTGCCGACCATGCTCCACGAGAGTTCGAAGAGCTGGTTTTGCTGCGGATGGTCCTCGCCCTCGAACTGCACCTTGTAGAGTCCGGTAGTGGCGACGTAGGGGCTTGCGGGGTGGGCGGCGCCGAAACGCAGGAAGACGGAGCCGCACAGTCCGACGAGGGCCTGGACGGGCAGGTTGACGCGCACGGCGAGCCAGAGGGCCTGGGCGAGCAGGGCGGGGACATCGGGGTCCTGCATCGACCCGAACTCGCCGAGCACGCCGGCGAGTGCGCGCCAGTCGCCCACGTTGGCGAGCGCGTGCGCCGCATCGAGGCAGAGGCGGTGCTCGCGCTGGAGGTCGCCGGCGGCGCCCGCGGCTTTCGCGGCGCGCAGCAGGCCGGCGCCGAGGGGCTCGCGCCCGAGGGCGTCGGGTGGCGTGACCAGCGCGGCGAGCGGCGTGGCGTCGGACCACAGGCGCAGCAGGTGCCACGTCGCCGAACGCTCCACCATCAACTGGCGGCGGGTCGCGGCCACGGCGGCGTCGAGCCGCTGCCCGGCGGCGAGCGCCGTGCACAAGGCGCGCGTGGCCGACGCGACGGCGGCGTCCCCGGCCGGCACCGACCAGCCGAGCACCGCGGGCGCGCCGGCCGTGACCAGCGCTTCGCACAGCCCGGCCAGTCCCGGGTCCTCGGGCGCCGCCGCCGGCCGGTAGCCGAAGAGCACGACCAGGCGCGGCCAGTAGCCGCCGACCGCGCGGGCGATCGCCTCGGCGCTCGACTCGTGCTTGCGGCCCAGCTCGTCCTCGGTCAGGAGGCACGGTCGCTCCTGCCGGCCCGCCGACGGCGCCGCGAGCTGCAGGAGGTCGAGCTGGCGGCTGCCGAGTCCGCCGACCAGCGCCGACAGGCCGCCCAGCGTGCCGCTCGCTTCCAGGATCAGTTCTACGGGAAGGCCCTGAAGTGCCCCGGAGAAGCGGCGGCGCTCGTCGTCGAAGGAGAGGGTGACGGGCGCGCCCTTGGGCGAGGCGGGGAGGATGAGGACGCGCAGCGGGCGATTGGGGACGGGCTCGTCCCGGCGCGCGTCGCCGATCCGCCGGTACGGTGCGAAGGGCCGCGCCGCGTCGCCGGCCAGGAAGGCGCGCTGCGCGAGCAGGAGCTCCCAGGGCAGCGCCGCGAGCAGGGTGGGGAACTTGAGGCTGAGGGCCAGTCCGTCGGCGCCCTTGCGCGCCTCCTCCAGCCAATGTTCCTCCGCCCCGTCGAGCCAGTCGTACATGCGTCGCCCGAGATCCGCGAGACGCGGCGGCACGACGCGGTAGCCGCCGGCGACTTCCTCGGCGAAGCTCGGGACTTCGGCGAGTTCCAGCGCACGCTCGCCGAGAATCGCGCCGGCGGCGTCGGTGAAGCGCAGCACCGGCGGCTTGCCGGGCTCCGGGAAGAGGTCGAATCCGAATTCGTTCATCGGCCTGCTCTTCCCCTTCGCGAGTCCAAAGTCCAACGAGTCCAAAATCCAAAGTCGCAGGAGGCTCGTGTGCCGTCGACGTCGACTCTGCCGGTTGCGACCTTGCAGGGGCGGGCCTTGGCTTGTCCCCCGTAGCCGGAGGCGAAGGGGGATGCCCGCCCCGCTGTCAGACGCGTCCGACCAGACCCGCGGACAACCGGCATCCCCCCGCCGCGCCACACTGTAGACGCGCGCCCGTCGGCTGTCAAGTTCTCGGGACCTCGACCGTAGGGGCGCACCGCGACACGCCCCTGCGGCCCAGTCGGAAGAGTCGGCGGAGCGCCCGGGCCTTCGACCGGCAGCGGAACTCGCATCTCGCTCGCGCCCATTCGCGTGGTAGAATGCGCGACAGGTTCCCGCACTCATCCCGAAGAGTTCCCCAGCGGGGGGGGGCACTTTCGTGCGACCGCGTCTCGGCCCACTCCCCCCGGAGCCTGAAGCTCCGCACCCGCCGACCTTCTCAGACCAGGATCACCGTCTCCAAACTTCCAAACCCCAAACCCCCAAACCCCCAAACCCCCAAACCCCCCGTTCGCCGCCCCCATCCGAAAGGGCCCCCCCCGCGGAGTGCCATGAACGACCCGCCCCCCTCCGAACCCCGACGGCCAGCGCACCCCGCGCGGTCGGAAGAGCCGCGCCCGGCCCCGCGCGACGCCGCCACGCTGTGCGGCACGCCGCCGCTGCCCTCGTCGCCGGGGACGCCGGCCGCGGCCCCCGCCGGCGTCCCGGCCCCCGTCGCCGAACGCCGGCTCGGCCGCTACCGCCTGGATCAGGAGATCGCCCGAGGGGGCATGGGCATCGTCTACCGCGCGTTCGACACCCAGGTCCAGCGCACCGTCGCCCTCAAGCTCGCCCTCGGCGGCGCCGCGCTCTCCGAGGACGCCCGCCGCCGCTTCGAACGCGAGGCGCGCCTCGCCGCGCGCCTGCGCCACCCCAATATCGTGCCCATTTTCGAAGTCGATGCGGCGGACGGACTCCCCTTCTACACCATGGAACTGGTGGACGGCGAAAGCCTCCACGCGCTGCTCCGCCGCGCCGGCCCGCTCCCGCCCCGCGCCGCCGTGCGCATCGCGCGCGACGCCGCCCGCGCCCTCCACCACGCCCACGAACAGGGCCTCGTCCACCGCGACATCAAGCCCGGCAACCTCCTCCTCACCCGCACCGGCGCCGCCGCCGCCACGCCCGCGGATTCCGCCGAACCCCGCCTCTCCGGCGCCGACGACCCGGTCCGCGTCCTGATCGCCGACTTCGGACTCGCCCGCGAAATCGCCGGCGACACCCGCCTGACCAAGAGCGGGCAGATGGTCGGGACGATCCTGTATATGGCGCCGGAGCAAGCGGACGGCGACGCCGCACGCGTCGGCCCGCTGTCGGACGTCTACGCCCTCGGGGCCGTCCTCTACGAGATGCTGTGCGGCGCGCCGCCCTTTGCCGAGGCGCACGAGGTCCGCCTGCTCGCCGCTGTGCTCTTCGACGAGCCGACACCGCTGCGCCGGCGCGTGCCGCGACTGCACCCCGACCTCGACACCATCGTGCGCACCGCGATGGACAAGGACCCGGCCCGGCGCTACGCCTCCGCGCGCGCCTTCGCGGAGGACCTGGAGCGTTACCTCGCGGGCGAGCTCATCGACGCC